>JANTFM010000028.1 GCA_024763475.1 Acidobacteriota bacterium
AAACTCCCGGCTTGAATCTCCTCCGCGAGATCCTTTCCGGTCGCCGCGATGATCCGCGCATCGATCGAGATCGCCTTCGCCGACCCCAGGCGCTCGAACGGACGCTCTTCGAGCACTTGCAACAGTCTCAACTGGTCACCGAGCGATCCCTCGGCCACCTCATCCAGGAAGAGCGTGCCGCCGTGGGCAGGCTCGAAACAGCCCCTCCGCCGGCTCCCGCTCCCATGTAGGCCCCTGCCACACGTCCGAAGAGTTCCGATTCCAGCAGGGTCTCCGGAAGCGCCGCACAGTGGATCGCGACGAACGCTCCGTGTCTCCGCGGGAAGCAAGCGTGGATGTAGCGCGCGATCACGTCCTTGCCCGGCCCGGAAACGCGAACACTGATCCCAACTCAGACCCACCTTGAACCGAAACCCTCATGGAACGTCCTTCCATTTTCCGCGTAGGTCATACACGAACCCGTCGTAACCCACCGTCAGAACGTTTGTTTTCCGGATCGACGCGCTAAACTCGGGCTAACCCAGCTGATCGGCGGGGGGTGGCCGTTTTCATGTGATCTAGGATCAACCCCCAGATCCAGACGCTCAGGTCCATAGGATCAGGTCCCGACGCGCTGGTATCCTCTGTAGAACGCGTTGCGCTTGACCACCTCGCGTACCAGCACCAGTGCCCAGACCGCCCAGGCCAGCAGGGCCGATAACGGCCCTTCCTGCGACCAGACCAGCGCGTTCAGCAGCGAGGCACCCAGGAGCAGCGCCGTCAGCAGGAAGACCAGCGGGGTCGCGCGCGTGTTCCAGGAGGGCACGGTGCGCAGCATGTAGATCCGCGCCATGCCGGCCACCAGCGCCAGGGCGCACGGCAGCGTCGACCAGTGCAGCACCCGGGAGAGACCCTCCCAGCCGGGCTGCGAGCCGCACCACGAGGCGGCCACGGCCGTCACCAGCAACAAGAACGCCAGCAGGATCTCTCGGCTGAGCCACGAGCTGCGCAGGTTGAACAACGCACGGTGCAGGTTGCGCTTCTGCCCCAGGTGCAAGGTCGAGACCCCCATGGCGAGGAGAAGCACCGCGATCAGCGCGAGCATCCCCCTGTCATCGAGGGTGCCCCCTCCTGGCGACGCACCCTCGTGCAGCGCCCATCCACGCAGAAAGCCGAGGCAGATGGCGATACCGGCGGCCATCTGCGCCAGGATCGTGAACGCCACGAGCGACCACTCGCGCAGTCCATGGGGAGGCGCGGGATCGAGGCGCGTGCCGGGCTCGGAGCTGCGCTCGGCGTCGCTGTGCGGGGCCAGTCGCAGGCGCGCTTCGGTCAGCTCGGGCCGGGGCAGCGGGAACGGAGCGGTAGCGCACAGATCTTCGGGGTAGCGCTCCTCCAACGCCTCCGCATCACCCCAGTCCAGGGCGCGCACCGGGCAGGCGGCGACGCAGGCCGGATCGAGGCCTGCATCAATGTCCTCGACGCAGAAGGAGCACTTGCTCATGAAACCCGCCTCGTCCACGAACTGCGGTGCGGAGTAGGGACAGGCCCAGGCGCAGTAGCCGCAGCCGAGGCAGTGATCGGACTCGAGCAGGACGACGCCATCGTCCCTGCGCGTGATGGCCCGTGCCGGGCAGACCTCGACGCAGATGGGCCGGTCGCAGTGATTGCAGGAGATGGAGAGGTAGTAGGCGAAGACGTCGTTGTGCCACGCAGCCGACGATCCGTCGCTGCGCGTCCATCCTCCGCCACTCAGCTCCGAGATGCGTCGCCAGTGACGCCCGGCGCCTCGTGTCCCGCAGCGGAACGTCCCTGTCCTGTTCGGCGAAGGATCGGCGTCTCTGGCAAGGCGGGCCGACGACGGCACGCCGGGGGTCTGCGGAGGAGGCCCAACGCCGCCAGAGGCGTCGAGGGCCGGTGAAGCGGCAAGGGACGTTCCGGCGCGGGGCACGAGATCGTGACGGTCACGGCAGGCCATCTGGCAGGCCTTGCAGCCGGAGCAAGCGGCGGCATCGAAGCGGAAGCTTGGGCGCACGAAGCTCATGAGCCACCCGCCGCTTCCACCTGCAGCATGATCGTCTGCACCGCGGCGCCAAAGGCGAACGGCGTCCAGCGCCAGGAACTCAGGACGTTGATCGAACCGGCCCGATCCACTCCCGCCTCATCGGGGGTCCACCACGCTCCCTGCGGCAGGTTCACGACTCCGGGCATGATGCGCGGAGTCACGCGGCAGGGCAGGACGGTGGAGCCGCGATCGTTGAAGACGCGCACGAGGTCGCCATCGGCGAGACCACGAGCCTCGGCGTCCCGCGGGTTGAGATGCAGGCGCTGGGGATAGAGCTCGCTGAGCCACTCGTTATTCGCATGGGTCGAGTGAACGCGAGCCAGGGAGTGGGTCGAGACGGCCTGCAGCGGATAACGGACGGCGGCGGGACCAAAAGGGCTCTCCCACTCCTCGATATACTTTGGCAGCGCGGGAATGCGCTGCGGGTCCCCGGCATCGTGCATCTCTGACGAGAAGATCTCGATCTTGCCCGAGGGCGTGTCCAGCGGATGCGCCTCCGGATCGCGGCAGAACGTGGCCAAGCCGATCACGGGCTCGCTGACCGGCACGGTGTAGGCGCCCCGGTTCTGCTCGAGCATCTCGTCGAGGGTCGGCAACTGGGGGAACCAGCGCTCGCGGTAGCGGTCGAGGATCCACGCGGTCCACGTACGCTCGTCGCGGCCCTCGGTGTAGGCGTCATAGAGGCCCTTGTTCTCGAGGCGATCGAGAGCCTCCGCAACCCCGGCGCAGATCCGGTAGTCGCTGCGGGTCTCGGGCAGGGGCTCGACGACCTGCGGCATGAGAATCACCTCCTGGCCGTACTTCCAGCCGTCGGCCAGGCCCCAGGTCTCGAACTGCGTGCAGGCGGGCAAGACCAGGTCGGCGAAGCGGGCGCTGGGCGTCAGGAAGTTATCCTGTACGCAGATGAACTCGATGAGCGACTCGTCCCTGAGGAGTTCGGCCGTGGCATTGAGGTCGCCGTGCTGGTTGGCGATGACGTTGGAAGCGACGGACCAGATGAGCTTGATCGCCGAGTCCAGCCGCGTCTTGCCCCGCGCCTCGAGACCGCGAACACCATGCTCCCGACCCATCTGCTCGCCGCGCAGAACCGCCTCGGTCCAGAGGAAGCAGGGGATCGTGAGGCCGTGGGGATTGTCGCCCTCGGGAAACGCGCTCCAGAACGGACCCGCCGTGGGTTGGGAGGCCAACCCGCTGGCCCAGCCACCCGGGATGCCGATGTTGCCGGTCAGCGCGGCCAGAGAGATGCCGGCACGAACGACCTGCTCGCCGTAGGCCCGGCGCTGCATGGCGTAGCCCTGGTAGAGGACACCGGGCTTGAGCGTTGCATACTCGCGGGCCAGGCGGGTGATCGTCTCGGCCGGAACGCCGCAGATCGCCTCGGCCCATTCCGGCGTCTTCGGCATGCCATCACGGGTTCCCAGGAGGTAGTCGCGCCAAGACTCTTCGCCGCTGGCGCTTGCGGGCATCTGGCTCGGGTCGAACCCGGAGCAGCAGCGCTTGAGGAACCCGGCGTCATGCAGGCCCTCAGCCACGATGACCTGCGCCATGGCGATCATCATCGCCGAGTCCGTGCCGGGCCTGATGGGAATCCACTCGTCGGCCAGGCTGGCGGCGCTGGGCGTGTGGCGCGGATCGATGCAGATCACGCGGGCGCCGCGTCGGCGGGCCTGCAGGATGAACCAGTCGCTGTTGGTGCCGTCACGAGCCTCCGCCGGGTTCCAGCCCCACATCAGGATGATCTTCGCGTTGAGCCAGTCCTGCCGCTCGTTGCCCACCTTCGTCGTCCCGAAGGTGGCCGGCGTGACGATGTTCAGCGCGCCCCAGCTGTACGAGTTGTAGTGACCGAGGTGGCCGCCGAACAGATTCAGCAAGCGGCGGGCCGTCTGGGCGCCGGTCAGCTGCGAGTAGCCTCCGGTGCCGTAGGGGACGTGGAGCGCGCCATAGCCGTGGGTATCGCGGACCCGCACGAGCTGCGCGGCCAGCTCGTCCAGGGCGGTGTCCCAACTGATGGCTTCGAAGCGGGCGCTGCCGCGCGGACCGCTCCGCCGCAGCGGCGTCGTCAGGCGGTCTGGGTGGTACTGGCGGCGGCGATACGCACGGCCGCGGGTGCAGGCGCGAAGTTGCGGGGCAAACTCGGGATGCTCCGGGTGCTCGGGACGATCATCGGTCTCGATGCGGGTGATACGCCCCTCGTGAACGTGAACCTTGAGCAGGCAGCGGCCGCCGCAGTTGTGAGCCGGGCATCCGGTACGAATCGGAAACCGGGAGAGGTGAGGATGGGTTGGCATCGTGGTGCCGCGCACGCCTTTCCGCCGTTCCTTCGGCACGAACTCTCGACGCCAGCATTATGATGGAATGGCGTGCCGGATACCATACTGCGGGGACACCGGCCGACGGATCCCATCTGGCACCGCCCGTCGTGCGCTAGACTGAGCACCTCATGTGCGGTTTCTTGCTGATTGCCTCCACGAAAAACGACATTCCCCTGCCCCACGATCCCTCGGAGCTGGGTCGGCTTCGTGATGTCCTCTCGCATCGGGGGCCGGACGCCGGAGAGAGCTGGGTGGCTCCGGACGCCACCATCGCACTCACCCACAGACGATTGAAGGTGATCGATCTGGAGGCGAGCCGCCAACCCCAGTCCAGCGCTGACGGCCGCTTCCAGCTGGTGTACAACGGCGAGATCTACAACTTCTGCGCACTGAGGTCGGAACTGGAGGGCCAGGGTGTGCGCTTCCGCACCCAGGGAGATACGGAGGTCCTGCTCGCCGCCTACGTCCGCTGGGGCGCGGGCTGTCTCGACCGCCTCAACGGCATGTTCGCCTTCGCGGTATGGGACGCGCGGGAGCGCACACTCTTCCTAGCCCGTGACCCGATCGGAATCAAACCTCTCTACTACGGCTGGTGGAACGGTCTGTTCTACGCCGCCAGTGAGGCCAAGGCGATCGTTGCCGATCCCCGCGTCCCTCGCAGGATCGATCCCGAAGCGCTGGACCTGTACTTCCATCACGGCTACGTTCCCGCTCCGTGGGCCATCTGGCGCGGCATGCGCAAGCTCCAGGCAGCCCACTGTCTGGAGCTGAAGCTGGACAATAGCTGGCGCGGAATTCCCGAACAACAGCGCTACTGGGACTTCGCGATGGGTGCACCACGGGAAGAAGCTGCCAGCGAGGAGGAGTTGCTCAGTCAGCTCGAGACCACGCTGCGTCGCGCAGTGGAGCGCCAGACTGTCAGCGATGTGCCACTGGGCGCGTTCCTCTCCGGCGGGGTCGACTCGAGCCTCGTCGTCTCCTATCTGGCCGAGTTCTCCGGTCACCCGGTACGTACCTTCTGTGTCGGCTACAACGATCCACGCTTCGACGAGCGGCCCTACGCGCGCGAGGTGGCCCGCCGTTTCGGCACAGAGCACCACGAGATCCTGCAAGGCCCCGACTCCATCGATCTGCTCCCATCCCTGGCCCGCTCCTACGATGAACCGTTCGCCGATCCTGCGGCCCTGCCCACCGCCCTGGTGAGCAAGCTGGCCCGCGAGCACGTGACCGTGGTGCTTTCCGGTGACGGAGGGAACGAGACCCACGCAGGCTACCCACGCTTCCTGAACGCGCAGCGCTTGCGCTGGCTCGACACAATCCCCCTGGCGCTACGCCGTCTCGCCTTCGCGTTGCCGGCGCGACTCGCTCCATCCTACAAGCGCCGCGGCCTGTTCGAGCAGGCCTGCCGAGACTCCGCCGACCGCTACGACGCGATGACACACGAGCTTCCGTGGGACCATCGTCTCGCGCTCTACAGCGATTCGATGCGCGGGATGCTCCGGGAAGGGTCGTTCGACAACACCGGTGCGGGGGCCTCTTCCTGGCGTCGCGCGCTGCAATCGCGTCCGGGCAGCGCGGCCAACACGCTGGACCAACTCCAGTACCTCGACCTGACCAGCTATCTCCCGGAGCAGCTGCTGGTCAAGATAGACCGTGCCACCATGCGCGTTTCGCTAGAGGCGCGCGTGCCACTTCTGGACCTCGAGGCGGCCGAGTTCGCGGCACGCATCCCGGCGCACTGGCGCGTACGCGACGGCCGGCCCAAATACCTTTTGCGCAAGTTGCTGGCCCGGCAAATGGGAAACACCTTCGCGAACCGAAAGAAACACGGATTCCGCCTGCCGGAAGTGAACTGGTTCCGCAACCTGTCGCGGGAAGGTTTGGAGGAGCACCTGCGCTCGGACGGCCTGGAGGAGTGGCTCGACTGGAAGAAGCTCACTCACTTCCTGCTCGACTCGCCACGCGGCCTGGAGTTCTTCTGGCCCTTCATGGCGTTCTCGGCCTGGCACCGATCGTACATGGCGAGGTAGCGATGCTGTTTGACCCCAGGGCGAAGACGTCCACAGCCGCAAGGATCGCATCCTTCGCCTCGAGCTGCTTCGGGCCCCGCTCAAAGCCGGTACCCTGACGCCGTGCCTGTTTGAGCCCGAGCACCTTCGGCAGATCAGAAACGCACTCACCCACAGCAGAAGACGACTGGGAGATCAGTCGTCCTGGCCGGTCGAAATGGCCTGTATGCGGACAGAGCCCCGACGCGCACGTTGACAAGTGCTTGCCAACAGAGAGTTTGACATCGGCACTGCATTTGCAGCCCGGGGCTCATGGCACTCGAACTGAGCCCACTGGCCATTCGAGGCCGTGAGAAAAGCATCCGGAGAAAAGATCAGCGTGATTACTGGAAGACAGTGGCGAGGCAGCGGGATCGGCAAAGTCGGATTCGTCGTCACGCTCCTCGTTCTCGGCTGTCAGCTTGGCGCCCTGGGCGAGATCTCCATCGCTTCCACCGAGGAACGGGCGGCTCCAGACTTGGCAGAGGAAGCCAATCGCCTGGCACCGGAGGACAGCCTGCGAGTGCTCGTCTCCTACCGTACAGGGGCGGATGCCGCCGCCATCGCATGCGATGCCGGGGCCGTGCTGGTAGACGACATGCCGGAGATCGACCTGGTTGTCCTCGATCTCTCCGCAACCGGTCTCGAGCAGCGCTTGTCATCTCTGCTAACGAACACCGAGGTGACCTACATCGCCCCGAATCGGCCGATCCAGTCATCCGGCAGCCCGGACCCCTCCCCGCCGACCGTCAGCGAGAATCATGTGCGGAACACGACCGGCGTCACCGCCGTGTGGGAGGAACTCGGTCTGGACGGAAGCGGCGTCACGGTCGCGGTGATCGACTCGGGCATCCACGAACACGCGGACCTCCACAATTGGAACGAAACGGATATCAGCCGGATCATCAGTCGGATCGACTTCACCGACGTTCCGCCCGATCCGACGCAATATGATCCCTACGGCCACGGAACCCACGTTGCCGGCCTGTTGGCCGGCAACGGTCAGCTTTCGCCGGCCACCGGCGAGTCCTTCGCGGGCATCGCTCCCAATGCGTCGCTGATCGACCTCAGGGTCTTGGGCCCGGATGGTGGCGGCACCCTCAAGGATCTCCTCGCGGCACTGAGATGGGTCAAGAGGAGACACGAGGCACTCGGCATCAAGGTCGTCAACCTTTCGGTAGGTACGGCTCCCCGCGATCCCAACAAGCGCGATCCCCTCTGCAAAGCCATCCGCAAGCTGGTACGCCAGGGAGTGACCGTCGTGGCGGCCGCGGGGAATCACGGCAAGGACCAGGACGGCAACACGATCTTCGGAGGGATCCTCTCGCCGGCGATCTGTCCCCAGGTACTGACGGTCGGGGCGGCGAACTCCTTCCGGACCGATGCCCGGGGCGACGACGGTGTGACGACTTTTTCATCTCGAGGCCCGACCCGCACCTACCGCGCGCGCGACCTCGACGGCGACGGCACCGCCGCGCTCGACGAGCGACGCTATGAGAACCTGATGAAGCCGGACATCCTGGCTCCAGGAAACCGGCTCATCTCCACGGCATCTCAGGGCTCGACCCTCGCGACGGAGCATCCAGAGCTACTGGTCGGCAGTGACTACATGGAACTGTCCGGAACCTCGATGGCATCGCCGATTGTCGCCGGCATCGTGGCGCTGCTCATACAGGCACACCCGGACATGAGCCCCCATCTGATCAAGGCGATCCTGATGTATACCGCCCAGCGGCTGGATGCGCCGAACCGACTCGAGCAGGGTGCAGGACTGGTCAACGCTCGGGCCGCCGTACAACTCGCACAAGCTGTTGTCGCTGACGCGCAGGAGCTGCCGCCGGGTGGCAACGCCACGCCGGGACTCGATCTGTCCGATCCCAGCCTCGTCACGCGCTTCGGTGGAGAGACGATCCCCTGGGGCCGGTCTGTGATCTACACCGACGGCTGGTACTTCGGCCAGCATCTCTATCGGGCTGCTGGCGTGGACTGGGTCGATGGCCCGGGAAGCGACTCCCGCCTCGTGCAGGGCAAAGGCGTCATTTACGGTCAGACCCTCGACTGGAACGAGGGAGCGTCCGCCAGCGGCAGCGGAATCCTCTGGGCCGACGGCACGCTGACGATCGACCGCATGCTCGGACCGAGTGATCTCGCCCGGGAAGCCCAACGCCTTGGTGCCGACGGCGTTCTCTGGGCGGACGGCATCCTCTGGGGCGATGGCACGCTCTGTGGTGACGGCATCCTCTGGGCCGACGGAATCCTCTGGGCCGACGGCTACCTTGCGCCCGACGGCGTCTTCTGGGGCGATAGCGTCATCTCAGGCGACGGCATCCTCTGGGCCGACGGCCTGCTCGTGGGCGACGGCATCCTCTGGGCCGACGGCGTCCTCTGGGCGGACGGAATTCTCTGGGCCGACAGCGTCCTTGCCGGCGACGTTCTCGCGAGTGCAGAGCACCTCGCCATAAGCAGCACGGATGGCGACGATGTCTCGCTGAGCTGGGACGAACGGGTCGACGCCGATCAGTACGACCTGTCCATTGGGGAACTCGAGGAACTGCGCACATATGGCGGGCTGAGTGGTGGAGAGTTGCCTTCATCAACCGAGATTCGTGACGTGGCGACCTCGACGAACGGCGGCGGGCGGCTCGTCTCGCTGCTTACGGCAGCGACCATGAGCTCGGCGAATCTGTTCATCCTCGTGCGACCGCACTTCGAACACGCCGCCGGCTCTGCCGGCCGTGATAGCGCGGGTGAGGAACGTCTTCCCTAAGGATGAGTCGGCAGCCCACGTATACCATCTTCACCGTTTCCGATGATCCACTGCTGATAGGATTCGCCAACGCCTCCACGACCACGGCATCGATGGCAGCGAGTTTCTCCTTCTCAAGAGCCTGGTCTCTTTCGACGACACCGACACCGAACCAGCACCTCGCATGCTTCACAAGACCGACGGGCCCAGAGGGAAAGCCGAGACCGCGCTCGCTCTTGGCGTGGGGTTGATGATCGACTGCCCCTTGCCGTTGCTTTCCCGCTCGGAACGCGGCGGGGGGATCTTCCTCGTGGTGGCCGCGTTTCTTGTTGGTGGTGCAAGCACCTATTAGGCTGCGCTGCTGCGGACACCCTCGTCGATCAACCCCTCCGGCATCCGCGAAAACCCGTAGGACCAACGCGGCGAGACAATCGCCTCAGAATCAGGTTGCTGTACTCTAAATTTCAGAGTACTCTAGATGCAATGCCCCTGAAAGCGCTCCCGAAGACCAGCGGATCCGCAGGGTCGATCGCTCCAAACATCCGTCCTCCGGGACGAGGGCTTGAGCCCTGTTCGCTCAAAGGAGAACCTGACATGAAGACCTTGCGTTGGCTCACTCTTGCACTTTGTGTTGCCTGTCTCAGTTCCACTCTGGCCCTCGGCACCGAGGATCTGCCGACAGGTCGATACCTTGGTTCGGGTGAATGGGGGGCCCTCGATGGAAGCTCTGGCACCTACACGACGTCGCTGACGATCACCCCCGAGCAGCTGACGATCACCTCTTCCTGGGAGCAGGAAGGCGAGACAAGAGACATCACCTACAGTGTCACCCTGATCCCTCGGGGCGCCGGCTTCTTCGACCTCGCCGATGAGAAGGGTGCCGTGATCGGCGAGCTCGCGTGTCACGGCCAGCACTGCACCTATTGGCTGGAGCAGGAGGGAGCACGGGTTCGCGAGAGCCTCGTTCTTGGCGGCAGCAAGCTGACCAAGTTCGGCAGCAAGGCGATCGGCGAGTACCGTATCACCTGGACCGAGAAACTCATCGCCGAGTGATGGTACGCGGGGCGGTACGCTGTACACACGACGCCGCCCCGCTCCCCTCGATTCGAGAAAGAGGAGTCAACGAATGACACAACGTGACAAGCTCGGGTCCGACCTCGAGTACGTGCGCTCGGTCGTCGACGACGCCGAGGCGGCGAGCAGTCCCCCGGCGATCTACTGGCTCTGGGCCGCAATCAGCCTCGTCGGTTTCTCGCTCTACGACCATGACCCGAGGATTGGCGGCCTGTTCTGGAGCATCGCTGGCCCCCTCGGCTCAATCGCCAGCTTCGCCCTTGGCTGGGCCTGGAGTCGAAAACACGGCCAGAGCTCGATGCAGGTCGCACGCGACCACGCCCTGCATTGGATTGGGATGCTCGCTGCGATTTTCCTTGCCGTGGCACTCGCCGTGCGCGGCGTGATCGGCGAGGAGGGGCTGGCAAGGGTCATCCTGCTGATCCTGGCCTTCGGCTACTACACGGCGGGCATCTACCTTGTTCGCCGGATGCTCTGGATCGGCGTGCTGCTCGCCGGCTGTTTCGTGGCGATGCTGTTCATGGACGGACTCGGCTGGACCTTCGTCGGCATCCTTCTGGCGCTGAGTCTCGTGCTGAGCAGCCTGCTCGGGAGACGCGTGCGCCGTGCCCAGAGATGATCCCGGCCACTCCGTCCCCATCGACCTCGACGGATTCGAGAAGCTGCTGGAGCACCGGCTGCGCTTGACGCTCTGCGTCCTCCTGGCGCGCTACGATCTGCTGTCGTTCTCGCGCCTCAAACTACTAACTGGCGAAACAGACGGCAATCTAGGCGCCAACCTTCGTAAACTCGAGGATGCCGAGTTCCTCACAGCGACGAAGGAATTCCAGCAGCGCAAGCCGGTGACCTGGTACCAGCTGACCGCGGGCGGCCGCGCCCGCCTCAAACGCCATCTGGATGCACTCGCGCGACTCATCCATGACCCGGGCAGCTTGGCGTGAGCGCAATCAGCACCCCGTAAGGCGCTCGAAGCTGGTGCGCACCGCCTCGGCCCCGTGCTGAAGCTCGAGGCGTCGAATGATGAAGTGCCCGCGGGCGAGATTCTGGAAGTGTTCCGTGAAGACGGTGTTGATAGCCGCGCCGCTGACCGCACCGATCACAGGCAGCGCCTCAAGAGCCACTTTCTCCTGCACGATGACGCCGAAGCGGGCGGCGATCTTCTCAATCAGGCGGATCAGGACCGGCGCGCCCTCGGCGGTCATCCCGCGCCGCGCCACGTGGCGAAGCGCGTCGCTGACAGCCTGGGCCAGCGCAGCGCGGACCGCGTAGTAACCGGTCTCACTCGCGTCCCCGCGGGATCCCGAGCCGCCCAGGGCAAACACCTCGAGACAGGCCAGACGCGTCTCCGGATGCGCGAGATCGTGTCCTTCACTGCGGGCGATATCTCCTATCGAGCGCAGCATGATCCCGGTGGTGATCGGCAGCTCGATGACCACCGATCCCAGGCCGAACAGGCCGCCGGCCGCCCCGGTCACGCCGGTCGCCCAACGGTGCATCCGGTCGGACGACTCGGGCCGGCCTTCCGAGCCAAGAGTGCGCAGGGCAAGGTGCAAGGCCTGCTCGAGAGCCACTCGCGTCGCCTTGTGGATCATCGCCGACGCGGCGGCTGGCAACGCCTCGAGACCCATCTCGATCGGTTTGCCGAGCACTTCGGTCAGCCGCACCGCCAGGCTGCGGCTGGCGAGCAAGCGCCGAGCGCGCTCGAGGTCGGCAATGCCGTGAGTATTGAGTGGGGGCAGGAGGTCCATGAGTCGCTGCAGTCTACACTGCGAGCAGAGCGCGATCGCGTATCCGGGATCGATCCGCGAGACGCAGGCCGTTGCGCACCCAAGTGTCACATACCCTCTCGATTCGCGGCAGCTAGTGAAAATCATGACTCCGCGAGCGGGCCGGGATGCGTTCGAGCTTGGGGACCCAGACCTGGTCCGTGATCAGGTGGGTGACGCCCTGCTCGGACTGGAGGCGGCCGGTGATGCCCAGGAGGGAGTGGGTCTTGACGGTCACGGAATACTTCTTCCAGACGTCTTTCCAGATCACGATGTTCACGAAACCGCTTTCGTCTTCCATCGTCATGAAGGTCACGCCCTTGGCGGTTCCGGGGCGCTGGCGGCAGATCACCGCACCGACGTAGTGCACGCGGGTGCCGTCGGGCATGGCCGCAACAGCGCGGGCATCGGGCAAACCCAGCGCTTCGAGTTGTTCGCGGATCGTCTCCACGGGGTGGGCGCGAGGGCTGTGGGCGCTGGTGCGGTAGTCCCACGCGACCGTTTCGAAGAGGTCCAGCGCGGCGAATTCAGGCGTCTGGCTCTCTTCGACGAGCGGTAGGCTGCGCTCGCGAGTGTGGCTGAGGTGGCGGCCCTGCCAGAGCGCGCTGCGGCGATCCACCTTCAGGCTGTCGAAGGCGCCGGTCTGCGCAAGGGACAGGAGCGGCGCCTCACCGAGATCGCTGCGGTAGACAAAATCCTCGTAGCTGCGAAAGGGGGCGGTGGCCCGGGCGGTGGCGATCTTCTTCCAGTCACTGCGCCGCAGCCCCTTGACGTAGCGAAACCCCATGCGGAGGGCGAAGCGATCCTCTTCCCGGTAGGCGGACTCCCTTTCAAGGGTGCAATCCCACCCGCTGCTGACCACGTCGATCGGAAGGATCGTCACGCCGTGATGCTTGGCGTCTTCGATGATCGTGCCCGGGGCATAGAAACCCATCGGCTGGGCATTGAGCAGCGAGCAGGTGAACTCCGCGTGGTAGTGCTTCTTCATCCAGGAGCAGGCATAGCTGATCAGCGCGAAACTCGCCGCATGGCTCTCGGGGAAACCGTACTCGCCAAAACCGCGGATCTGCTCGAAGACCCGCTCGGCAAACTCCCGTGCGATGCCCTTGCGCTCCATGCGGGAGATCAATCGCTCGCGGTGCTTCTCGATCCGACCCGTGCGCCGCCAGGCTGCCATGTCCCGGCGGAGCTGGTCGGCCTCTCCCGGGGTGTAGTCCGCGGCGACGACTGCCAGACGCATGACCTGTTCCTGGAAGAGTGGGATGCCGAGGGTCTTCGCCAGGACGGGCTCGAGACACGGGTGGGGAAAAACCACCTCCTCGTCACCCCGGCGCCGGCGCAGGTAGGGATGCACCATCCCGCCGGAAATCGGTCCGGGACGCACGATGCTGATCTCGATCACCAGGTCGTAGAACTTCTGTGGCCGCAGGCGGGGCAGCATGGCCATCTGCGCCCGGCTCTCGATCTGAAACACACCCACCGTGTCGCCACGGCAGATCATCTCGAAGGTCGGCGGATCGTCCGGAGGAATCGTAGCCATCTGCAAGTCGATCCCCCGATGATCCGCCAGCAGGCGGAAGGCCAGGTCGAGCTGGGTCAAGGCCCCGAGGGCGAGCAGATCGACCTTGAAGAGCCCCAGGGCCTCGACGTCTTCCTTGTCCCACTGGATCACCGTGCGGCCCTCCATGGTCGCGTTCTCGATCGGCACGAGTTCGTGAACGGGGCGCTCGCCGAGCAGGAAGCCACCCGGGTGGATCGAGAGGTGACGTGGAAAATCTAGCAAGTCGCCGCTGAGTTCCACCAGGAGCAGTTGGGTGGGATGCTCCGGATCGAGACCGGCCTGCGCCAGCGCTTCGACCGGAACTTCACCGTAGTGCGGCAGGAGCTTGGCCAGGCGATCGAGCATGGTCGCAGGCAGGCCGAGCACCTTGCCAACCTCGCGTACGGCGGAGCGGGTGCGGTAGCGCACGACGTTGGCAACCATCGCCGCGTGGGAGCGACCGTACTTGCTGTAGACGTGCTGGAGGACCTCCTCCCGGCGAGCGTGGGCGATATCGAGGTCGATGTCCGGGGGCTCGGCACGCTCACGGGAGATGAAGCGCTCGAAGAGCAGGCCCATGCGCACCGGATCGACCGCGGTGATACCGAGGCAGTAGCAGACCGCGGAGTTCGCGGCCGAGCCCCGGCCCTGGCAGAGGATCCCGTGCTCACGGCAGTAGCAGACGATCTCGTGCATCGTGAGAAAGTAGCCGGGGTAGTCGAGTTCATCGATCAGCGCGAGTTCCTTGTCGAGCTGTACCTCGACCCCGGGTGGCACGCTGCCGTCGTAGCGTCCCCTCGCTCCCTCGTAGGTCAGCTCACGCAGCCACTGGGCGGAGTCCCGACCATCGGGGAGACGCTCTGAGGGGTAGCGGTAACGAATTTCGTCCAAGCGGAAGGAGCAGCGCTCGGCGACTTCGCAGGTGCGTGCCACGGCGCCGGGATCGTCCTCAAAGAGCTTCATGAAGGCGTGGCTTGTCTTGAGCGCATGCTCCGCGTTGGGCCGGATCGCGTGGCCGGCGGTCGAGAGAGTGACGCCGTGGCGGACACAGGAGAGCACATCCTGCAAGCGCTGACGGGTCTCCTCGTGGTAGAGCACCTCGGTGGCCGCCACCAGCGGGATGTCGAAGCGCTTGGCCCGGCGCCGCAGACGCCGCTCCTGGTCGATCTCCTCCGGGCGGCGGTGCCGGGCGATCATCGCGTAGAGCCGGTCCCCGAAGGCCTCCTTGAGATCGCCGAGCCGGGCGAGGGGGAAGGTCTCGCGGGTGATCAGGCTGCGCTCGCCACCCCAGAGCGCCAGCAGCTTCGACGCACTCGCACAGATCTCGCTCCAGGTGATGCGGCACTCGCCCTTGGGGCAGCGCAGGCGGCCGCGGGAGATCAGGCTGGAGAGACTCGCGTAGCCTTGCCGGTCCTGAGCCAGCAACACGATCGTGGATTCCTTCTCGTCGACAACCGTGATCTCGGCAGCGACCAGGAGCTTGATGCCGAGTTCACGCGCCTTGACGTGAGCGCGCACGATCCCGTAGACGCCGTCGCGATCCGCCAGGACAAAAGCCGGCAAGCCGAGGCGGGCACACGCCTCCACGAGTTCCTCGGGATGCGAGGCCCCCTCGAGGAAGGAGTAGTTGGACTTGCACCAGAGGGGGACGTAGGAGGTCATTTCATGCCCCTACAGGACCTGACCCTGCTGGAACCAACGGCGCCGGGGGCGATCGAAGTAGACCCAGAGAATGTCGCCCCGCTGGGTCCTCGCAAAGTGATACTCGCGGCGCAGCGGGCGCATCCACCAGCCCCCCGCCACGATAAAGGGACCGTGAAAGCGAGTGACCGGGCCGTGCTCCAGGCCGCGGATCAACCAGCCGTCATCCCGCAGCTGATGCGCCCGCGGGGGCAGGCGCAGGGGATGCTGCCGCAGACACCGCACGAGGGTCCGCAGAGGCAGGGCATGCCCCTTCCCTGTCTCGAGCGTCTCGATCGGCTCCCAGAGGAACTGCGCTTCGGGGAGATGGCCGTCCTTCAGCCGGGCACGTACCACGGCTTCCGGGCCGAACTCCGCACGCAGGCGCGCCAGGGCGCGGCCGGCGGCGGCGAGATTCCGGCGGGGGTTCTCGACGAACAAGCGCAGTTGCTCGAAACTCGCCCGCACGCCACGAACGCGCAGTGAGATCTCCTCGACTCTCGCCGCGAGACGCCGGCCGCGGTGATCCTCGAGACGCAGGCGCACGAGGTCCAGAATCTGCGCACCGGCGAGGGTCGGCCGAGCCGGGCGGAGACTCTCGCGACGCCAGCCCCCGACCTCCTGCCGCAGCCCGAACTCCAACGCCGCAAGGACCTGCCCCATCGCCTCGAGACGATCCAAGAGGGGGTCCAGCAGGGTCTTGACGCCGAAGAGGAGGCGATCCAGATCACCTTCCGGAAATTCGAGTTCCAGCGTTCCCTCGAGCGGCTCTTCGACCTCGGCGGGCACAAGTGGCGGCGAAAGCGATCCGTTCGCCAGGCGGTGCAGGCGGTGGGCCTCGCTGCCGAAGCGCTCGAGGATCCCCGCGGCGGGCAGTCGCTTGAACTCCGCCACCGTGCGCACCCCGAGCCGTGTCAAGGCGTCTCGCAGGCCGGGCTCGAGACCGAGGCGCGCGAGCGGCACAGCGTTCAACGCGCTGTCTTCATCGGACGGCTCGCGGAAGACGATGACGCGCCGGCGCGATCGGGCCACGGCATAGCTGCCGAAGCGGGTGAAGGCAACAACCACCGTCGATACGAAGCCGACTTCGGCCAGGCTCCGATGAATGGCCTCGCCCCAGCGATTCGCCGCGGACCACAACCGCTCGAGTCCTCCGGCACCGAGCCAGAAAACACCCGGCTCCTCCTCGCTGGCCTCGACCTCTGGCGTGAAGACCCGCAGCCGCTCGATGAGCGCCCTCACACCCTCCGCGATCTCCTCCGCTCCAACAACGCCGGCCCGCAGATCCCGCGCCAGGGAGAGCCCGGCGGCATAGCGCTGGCCTGGAAGAATGCCAAGGAGCCGAGCCTCCTCGTTGACCCAGAGGATCCTGCCTTGGGGATCGTCCCGTTCGACGACAGCGACGGGATAGCCGCCCCCCTCCCCATCGCGTATGAGCCGCGGCCGAGGCGAAGACGATTGTCGCCCCGCCGCTACCGCGGCGTCTTCCCCATCGCGCGCGAGCAGCAGCTGCAGGGGCAAGGCCGGCACATCAACGCAAGCCACCCGGTCCATGAAAGAACTCCGCATGCTGCCATCCAGGCCCTCGGCGCTTGTCCTTGAGCGCCTCCAGGCGACAGGAAAAGCCTCCGGCATCGTCTTCGCGTCGTGCATGGCAGCGCAGGGAGACGAGCGCGCCCAGCGAGGCGGCCTCCGGCTCCTTGCCCGTCAGGCAGAGCACAGCCATGTCATGCCGCAGCGCCAGCCCCGTAAGCCGGGACTGCAGCGCGGCCGGCACCCGGGCCCGCGGGGTCAACAGGCCAGGCGCGATCAGGTCCAGCACGATCAGACCGAACGCCCCCGAGCGGCCCAGCCGTTCCGCGGCCCGCGCGGCCGAGGGCGCATCGGGCACGAAAATCACCGGCAACGCGGAGAGATCGACACCGTTCGCGGCCGCATCCGGCGGGAAGAAGGTGCTTGTGCGCGAACTCACCCAGGCCACGGGTTCTGAGCGTTCCTGGGCGTCGAGAACCATCGAGAAGGCCAGGCTGAGCTGGGCGGAAGGCCCGTAGCCGGACAGTTCGCTCAAGCGGCCGGCGAGCTCCCCGAGCACCCAGCGCGGCGTCTCCTGCCGGGGCCTCTGCAGCGGCTGCTGCGACGTTTGCCGTGACGGCTGCAGCACCTGCGACGACTCCTGCCGTAACGGCTGCGACGATTGCGATGACTTCTGCCGTGACGGCTGCGACGACTGCACCAACTGCGACGACTCCTGCCGTGACAGCTGCGACGACTGCGATGACTTCTTCCAGGACAGCTGCGACGACTGCAGCAACTGCGACGACTCCTGCCATGACAGCTGCGACGACTGCGATGACTTCTTCCAGGACAGCTGCGACGACTGCAGCAACTGCGACGACTCCTTCCATGACAGCTGCGACGGCTGCAGCAACTGCGACGACTCCTGCCGTGACAGCTGCGACGACTCCTGCCGTGACGGCTGCAACGGCAGTGACTGCGGCGACTTCTGCAGTGGTTTCTGCAGCGACTCTTCCGGAGACTCCCGTCCGGGTGAAGATCCCGAATCAGGGGGAAGGATGGCGGGATAACGACCCACCTCAGTACTCCAGCGGAGGCGGCAACATCGGCCCGAGATCGGCCTCGATCAGCGGCATCTGCTCGAGATAGCGGCGGACCTCGACCACCTTGCCCAGCAGGAAGAGCGCCCCGTTCTCCGGCACGATGGTCTCGAATTCGGGGTTCTCCGGCTCGAGCACGAAGTGCTGTCCGTGACGGCGCAGGGTCTTGACCGTGGCTTCGTCATCCACGAGGGCCACGACGACGTCGCCGAGCTCGGCCGACGACTGACGCCGCACGACAACGATGTCCTCCGGCTGGATGCCCACCCCGATCATGCTCTCCCCTCGCACCTGCAGGGCGAAGAGTTCGCCCGCCGGGGCCCGCGAGTGGATCGCCAGGTAGCCTGCCGGATCCTCCACCGCGGTGGTCAGGTTCCCGGCCTGCACCTGCCCGAGCAGAGGCACGAGCACGGTGGGGCGCCCTCCCCCGTGCTCCACGGAAAGGCGATAGCCCCGCGAGCGGCCGGGGGCCTTGGTCAACATTCCCATCTCGACGAGGGCGTCGAGGTGCGAACGCGCCGACTCCACGGCCTTGAAGCCGAAGGCCTCCTGGACCTCCCGCACCGTCGGTGGGGCCCCGGCCATCAGCCGTTCCCTCACGTACAAAAACACTTTGCGCCGAGTTTGGCCTGGGGGCGTGAACGCCATAACGGTCTCCTGTCTGGTTTGATGCTTGAAGTTAACAGACAAGTGTCTGTAGGGCAAGGCAAATCATGCAAATTTCTGCTATTGCAGGACACCTACGCAGGATCGCCTAAGCGCGCTATCATGCCGCGACCAACAGACACCCCGTAAGAACTGCAGTGCGGAGAGATCCTTGTTGACACCGATTGTCGTGATCAAGCTGGTGCTGCTCGCGCTGCTGCTTGGAATCTCCGCCTTTTTCTCGAGTTCCGAGACCAGCCTCTTCGCGCTGACCAGCCATCACCTCGAGCAGATGCGGCGGAAATCCCATCCGCGGGCGGGACTGATCAGCTCCATGCTCTCCCAGCCCCGGCGGCTGATCATCACGGTGCTGATCGGCAATGAACTGGTCAACATCTCGGCCTCCTCCATCTCCACCGCGCTGATCATCGACCTCCTCGGCACCGGAAAGAGCTGGATCAACCTGGTGGTCATGGTCCCGCTGCTACTCCTCTTCTGTGAGATCACACCCAAGAGCCTGGCCTTCCGCAACCCGGTCGCCTTCGCGTCTTTCCAGGCCCGGCCGATCGAGCTCTTCGCGAAGGCCACCACGCCGCTTCGCTTCATCGTGCGCAAGATCGCGGATTTTTTCCTGACGATCCTCATGGGCCGGGAGCGCTCCCCTGGAAACCTGATCACGGAGGACATGTTTCGCACCCTTGCGGTCGAAGCCGTGGATGATGGCGTCCTCGATCACCAGGAGGCGCAGTACATCGCCCAGGTCTTCGACTTCGGCAACATGACGGTCGAAGATGTGATGACACCCCGAGCCGCCGTCTTCTTCCTCGAGGCCACCGCTGGCCCGGAGGAAGTCATCGCCGCCCTGCGGCGCACGCGCTACTCGAAGGTCCCGATCTACCGCAACACCCGCGACCACGTTCTCGGCATCCTCTACGCACGGGATCTCCTCGGACTCGACATCGACGCCCTCGTGCGAAGCCCCACGCGAATGCGCCATGTGCTCCGCAAGCCCTTCTTCGTTCCCGAGAGCAAACCACTCTCCGAACTCTTCCACGACTTCCGGCAACGCAAGCTCTCCATGGCCCTCGCGGTTGACGAGTACGGCGGCGTCACCGGCCTGATCACCATGGAGGACCTGCTCGAGTCGATCTTCGGCGAGATTCGATCCCCATCGGACGCACCCCAGGGACTCTTCTCGGAAGAGGTCAAGGGCCACAGGTATCGCTGCGCGGGCTCGATGCCCCTGGCGCGCTTCAACTCCCTCCTGGGGACAGCGCTGAGCGATGATATCGCGGAGACGATCGGCGGCATCATCCTGCATGAGCA
>JANTFM010000029.1 GCA_024763475.1 Acidobacteriota bacterium
CTGGGTATCCATCCGCATCCAGATCCGCACATTCACAAGCAGCCAAAACCATCTCGGGCGCCGGATTCGGCTGCCCCCACCCGTAGGTCTGTTCCTGACATCCATCACCAGCACCATCCGCTTCCTGCACTTCAATCGTATCAGGCCCCGCCGGACACGCCGCTTCGTTTGTCGCGGTCCTCGCATTTCCCTTGTTGATAACCCAGAAGCCGTCATCGTCCTCCGAGATCACGGTACACAAGAGCGAACATTCGCTATTGTCAGGAAGCCGCGGCGTAAGAAAGACTAGCGTCCCTGCTGCGGGAGTGACGCCGTCTCTCCTAACAACCTCCCCATATCGCGTCGCAGGTTCCGGCGTCGGCAGCGTCGGACCAACCATCGTCTCGCATACCTCGCCCCTGGGTTCTCCTCCCTCGTAGATCCGGTAATAGATCATTGTCTCAGGAGTAAGTCCGGTTAACTCCGCGTAATGTGTATCATCAACTAGTCCACACCCCGCGGTTTCATCTCGCGCATCGCACGCCTTCTGGTCCAGATTCTCCGCAGAGAGTCCATAATAGACATATCCCGTTGTCTCTTCCTCTGATGTCCACGCGACAGCGAACGCCTTGTCTCCGACGTTACAGACAACAGCTGCGCACGACTGTGGATCGTCCATGTATGTCAGATTGACTACAGGGTCCGCTGTACTCCCTGATCCAGACACCGATCGGCCCGTTCGATCCACTGCGGTAACAACAAACATCTCCGCTTCCGACGACACAATTCCGAGTTCGCGGTCGAGTAGCTCAGCCACGACATCACGTTGACGCGGTTGCCTCGGCATATCGACTTCTTGAAGCGCGACGGCGCAACTCCAGTACCCTGATCGATCGGTGGTTGTGACATACCCTAGGCCATCACTCTCCTCAAAACTGCGTTTGGGCCAGATAATTATGATCGTGTTTTCTGCCGACGCGCGCGGATTACGCATCCCGACGGTACCAAAGAGTGTCATTCTGTCTTTTGTTGCGTCCTGGCGAGAGAAGACAATCTTGCGTTCAAGGTGCGAGACAGCTCGTCCCGAAACGGTTGTCTCAACGCGGTAGACATGTCCCTCTTTCGCTTCGGTCAGGATGAACATGTGGCTCTTTCGAGCGTTCCCGAGATTGACCTCCTCTGCCGTCCACCACGCCGTCTCGTCATCCCGGGTATCCCGAAAGCGAAGTTCGCACTTACCTGCGTCCGTCGCGTTCACGACTACCGCCAGATGATTGTTGTCTGTTCTACCAAAATGCATTTCGTCCGCACTCGCCACACTAAGTGCGCCGACTAGACAGAACGCCACTAGAAGTACCGCAACTGATTGCCCTCGCATTTTCATAGCCCCTACCTCCGCATCGTTATAGCCCCACACTTATATCGAATACCTAAGTCTCGTCCACCGGTCACGGGCAAACAGACATCTCAGGTGACGGCTCATCTTCGCTAGTGAGGACTTCTTGATCGTCATCACCTCCCACACCGTTCGTTGCCTCTTGTACCTCGACGTCAACCGCGCTGTACTCGAAATAGCTTGCTAGATCAGCTGTTCGCGCGTTGGAGACGTTGACGTTCCACCAGCCGTCGTCGTCCGCGAGAATCAGATCAGAGACCCACGTAGACCGCCCGGCAGAACCTTCGCTGTCCCGATCCTCGATCCTCACGCACACCACTACATCGACCGCGGCCTCGCCGTTACACGTTACCTGTCCGTACGCACTATCTGGACTGTGCACGGCAAGTGTCGGACCGGTTTCGGACATGTAGTGCTCGCCACCGTTGTTGTCTCTTCCGGAGGAGACGCATACCAGATCGTAGTAGTAGACTGTATCGGATGAGAGCCCGGTCAGATCGACGTAGTGCAGCATACCCTCATAATCGGATCCGCGTACGTCATCCGCCCGTGCACCGAGGTCACCAGTAGTGCCGTATTCAATCCAGCAAGCTTCCGACACTTCGGTGGTCCAAGTAGTTGAGAACGCGTGATCTGAGGTGTTCGTCACACGCATCCCGCGAGATAGCGTCCAAACTGACGCCGATGTACTTCGGACGAAGTACCCCTGACCCGGCACCATATCGAACCCCTTTCCTGGAAGTGCGCAGGGATGGGAGTCCCAACCAAAATCAGTCCAGCGCACGATCTCCTCCGGAGAGCCACCGCTTTCCTCGATGCTATCGCACGCATCCCTTGCAGAAAGAGCTTCCTGCCACGCTGGCAGTGACGTCAGCGTCCACCCAACACCCAGGGGAATCTCAAGAGGCGAGGGAATACTAGGCCCCTCTTGTGACCACAAGCTCTCCGCGTCCGCCCGCACAAAGTACCCTGCGCCAGCCTCAATCGGAAAGCCAGAGCCAGGTAGTTCGCACGGGTGCGAGTCCCAACCAAAATCAGTCCACCGCACAATCTCCGTCGGGCTACCGCCATCGTCCTCGATGTCTCGGCACATATCCCTTGCGGTGTATCCGACGTCCAAAGCTGGGCCTACAAGCGTCCAACCAACGCCCAGAGAGACATCAAAACTGTCACTACTACCGCTACAGTCCTCGGAATCCGCAGAATCAATGGAACCATCACAGTCGTTGTCCACCCCGTCTTCACATCCCCCAGCAACCGATGTCTCTCTGCTGTTGCCCGGATTTGCCGTCTCATGACTATCGTCACAGTCGTCACCGTTAGCTACGTAACCGTCTGGCTGTTCACATTCCTCCCGACTCTCGTCGGGGTCCCCGTAGCCGTCGGCGTCGGCGTCTTGGTACCAGACGCTTGCCGAACCGGTCGACGCGTCTGCGTCGTCACAGTCGCACTCGTTTCCCCCTGGATCGCATTGCCCGTCGCACGCCGGATACCCGTCTTCATCCGCATCCGGGCACGGGCAACTTGCAGACACCGTAGCCGATCCATCGTCACACTCCGCGGGAATCGAACCCTCGTTGAGTGCCTCGTCACATCCTTGAAGATCGATGTCCGTCCTGTCTTCACTCTGCCCAACAATCTTGTAACTAAGGACTACCACATCACCCGGTCCGTCAGGAAGGGGATCACTGTCGAACAACGCGAGCGACACTGTACCCGCGGGGTCCTCATTCGACTCCAGACTGAAGCCAGCTGAGTATGCAGTCGTCTCTGCGTCAAGATACTCGAGTATCAACGGATCGTGAACGACCGTCAGATCGACTGCTGTGACATCCGTCCCGTCATCCAAGTGAATCGGAACGTCTAGGATGTCTCCGTAGCACCCTTCGTAGTCATCGGCACTCAACCTGCGCACGGAGCCCCCGCCGCAATCCAGCGTAACGCTCCCATCGCTGCACTCCGAAGGAATGCTTCCTTCGTTCAGTGCCTCATTGCACCCCAGGATCTCAAGAGCGGTCTGCCTGCCATCCGGCGCCAGAAGGTTGTAGTGGAGCATGATGATGTCGCCTGGTCCCGCGGGAAGCGGATCTGAATCGAATAGTGCGATCTTCACGGTTCCCAGTGGTTCCTCATTGTCTTCGAGGCTCATCCCGTCTGAGTAAGGCGTCTTGCTCGCACCCGCGTATTCCAGAACGGTAGGGTCATGTACGATTGTCAGATCTATCGATACAACGCTCGAACCATCGTCCAAATGCACCGGCACATCGATCGTACCGGGAGGACATGCAGTGTAGTCGTCAATAGAAATATGCCTGGTCTGCGCCGCGACCAACGGGGCGAGTAGTATGAGGCTTATCAGTACCGCTAAAAAATTCCACAGACTCCATTTACGCATTCCACTCATGCAATCCTCCCCGCTCATCACTATCCTCGTTTCCTGTTTGCATATCGCGGTTCGCTTTGTGTGCCGCCATATGCGGAAAACCGATCTCGCACGTTTCCGATTGCGTGAAGTCACCGTAACCGTGGGGATTCAGCCAGACCGCTTCGCTGTTTCTTCTTGATGCTTGGGCTGACCTCTTGCCGCACGAGAAGCGATGGATCGATCCGCTTTTCATCGATCAGCAGGCTCGTCACCTTTCCCGGGCCTCCGCGGGTTGTGACGAGAAGTATCGTATCTGAAGAAATAGCTTCAACGCCGTAGGCCGCGATGTACATCACGCCCGACGTCTCATCATAGCGAGACGCGACAGACAACTCGCCACCTAGGACGCTCACCGTCGGCATCCCGTACGGCGCATCCTCTTCCCACTGCAGCGTCATGTCCAGAGAAGTATTGCCTTCTCCAATACCCAGAGAGTAGGCGTAAACGCTAGATGGCCGATTTCTCTTGTCGTCGTTTCTTCCCTCAAGACGCGTACAACTGATCCCACCCAATACTGCGGGTGAATCTCCTAGACTGCTGCCAATCTGAAGGAAGGACAGATCAACAACGCCTGGCCCCTTTTCTTCCTCACGCCCGACCACTAAGTCAAGACGCAGCACGCCGGCGCCACGATCGGTCCAAGACAACGATTCGACCGTGCCGCCGTCGCCTGATCTCTGCCACGCGGACAGTGGTGCGAGTGATTCAAGCGGATAAAGCAAATCCACCGAAAGATGTCTACGACGGGTCACTCCGTCTATCACGAGTTCAACAGTGTCTTTGCCATTCTCAACGCGCTTAGCTGGCTGCAACCAAACTCGCAAGTCACCACAATCGCTCGCTATCCCGTCGTTCATATCGGTACCAAGCGATCGCGCCTTTTCTGCCGACCAGTTTCCAGATACTTCACCGAAGAGAACTGACTCGTAGTCCTCGTCAGTCTGGTCGTGGGCTGTTTCATAGCAGCGTTCGGCCTCGTACGTGCCATCCCCGTCTTCATCGTACCTGAAAGCCCACTCTGAAGCCGGGTCCTGATCGTCTGCTACCGGAAAACGAGAAATCTTTCCCACGGCGAACTGTGCAATCAGCGATGCGTCGTACGCACTCACTTTCCCGTTGCCGGAGGTATCCGCAGCTAACTGCTGCAAGACGGTCAGGTCGATTTTCCCGACTGCGTACTGAGCCGTCAACGAGGCGTCGTAGGCAGTGATTTTCCTTGCGTCACCATCTTTGTATGGATGGGAACACAGCGGCGTATACGCTGTGGCGTACTCGTAGTGTCCGTTCGAGTCGGTGTACACTTCATCGAAAACTTCTCCCGTATCCGGATCGTAGAATCGGACTGTCACATTGCCAACCGGCTTATCCGCAGCTGGTGGCTCGCCACTCGTATCCCGGTAGTACAAGCATTTTCCGGCGACGGTAAACTCATCGTCGATACAGACGCTCCCGTCGTCGCAATCGGAAGGAATACTGCCTTCATTCAATGATTCGTCACAGCTCTGTAGGTCGATCGGCGAACATTCACCAGCCACGCCAACAGCGGTGTATGTGATCACGATCAGATCGCCGCCCTCGGCTCCTAGTGCTGTACTTCCAAACAGCGCTATGCGCAAAGTTCCTTCCGGCGACTCGTTTGCCTCCAGTGTCATGCTATCGGTGTAGCTGGTCTTCCTAGCGTCTTGATAGGTCAATACACCGGTGTCGTGAACGATGACCAAGTCGATTGCCGTTACATCGCTTCCGTCACTCAGATGCACCGGGACTTCCACAGAAGCGCCTGGTGAGACCGAAAGATCGTCGGGGATGGCGATCACTCGGTGCGCAGCACAATCAGGGTCGCTTCCGTCAACATTGCCATCACAGTCGTTATCATAGCCGTCTGTGCAGCTAGTCTCGGAACCGTTGTCTGGGGTGCATGCGGCTCCACAACTGCTTGGTAAGTCGTCGCAATCGCCCTCACATTCGGACCTGCCGTCGCCATCGTCGTCGATTTCGTCTGCGGGAGGGTCAGGATAGTCGGGATCGTCGCAGTCGTTGTTCTTGCCGTCGCAGGCCTGTGGCGCTCCCGGGTAGACGCTCGAATCGCCATCGTTGCAGTCGCCATCGCATTCTGCCAGACCGTCAAAATCGTCATCGACCTCATTCTCTGGCGTAGTCGGGTAAGATGGATCGTTGCAATCATTGTTCCTGTTGTCGCAGATCTGTGGGGCGTTCGGATAAACACTTCCATCTGAATCGTTGCAATCGCAGTCGTTACCTTGCGGGTCGCAGCTTCCATCACAATTCGGGTATCCGTCGGAATCCGCATCGGGACAGGGCGTACTGGTGGACAACATCTGACCCATAATCTCGCTGACAGTATCTCGGTTGTCCTGCCAAGCAACGAGTGATTGGCCGACATGCGGATCGTAGGCTAGCGCCGGACTCGAGGCTGGCCGATACGAATCGCTTCCTGTAGCGTTGGTGTCACCGATGATACTTGCATTGTCATCGACCACAATTGCCTTCACAAGCTGGTGTCGCTCACTGCCGGTCGCCTCGTTGTAGAAGACGATTGAGAACTCGTCGCTGCTCGGTCCGTTCGCCACCAAGTTTGGATAGCGGCTGGCCTCACCGTTTCCAAAGACCAGGAAATCGCGATCATCGATGCTGCCGCTCTGCGACAACGTCGTGGCCCTGATTTGCCCACTTCTCTCGAACGCGACCATGTACGCGGCGTTGTCGCCCCACGCGACACGGGGATCGTTTGCCCAAACCTCCTCGACGTTTGTCGTAATCTCAATTACCGACCCAACGAGTTCATTCTGATCACTGAGCCGTTGACCCCATATCACGGCCGGTTCACCGCCTGATGGTTGGTGTTCCCAAACAACAAGTTGCGGGCCGGTCGTCCGCTCACTCGATGCGATGTCGGGCTCCACGTCCAGCGCCGACGGAGAATCCGTAACGTTCGTCCTGCTTAGCACCTCGCCCGTATCCGCATCCAGGACGACTGTCCAGATATCGTACGCACCGTCATCGTAGGCGCTGTATGCAACAAAGAAATCGCCGTTTTCGTTTACCGTGGCACTGATTCCATTGATCGCGCCAGACCCACTATGACTGACCACGAACGTCGAAACCACGTCTGTGCCGAGCATGTCCATGATACGAGCGCGCACCTCCGTGCCGAAAACCTTATAAATTACGAGAAATCGAAGTGCGTCCTTCGAGAACGCGATTCTCGGTTTATGTTCGCTGCCTCCGCTGGTTAGAATCCTGTCGCTCAGTATCTCCAGATCCTCATTGACCCTCGAGAAAAACACCTGATAGGAGTCTGGATCTGTGTACACCAGCCCAAACTCACGCCGTGTTGGGTTGTACGCAAGGTCGGGAAACTCGGAGTCGTCCGTGGGCTGGCTATCAAGAATCTCCTGTGTACCGACGAAATTCGGCGTACCCAATGTGCCGGCGTGTTGCTCCGCGGCGCTCGTCTCGTTGGGCCATCCGTTGCCAAGACACACCACCATAACCAGCGTGAGCAGCAGAGTCCGTGCGTTGTAGTACCAATTCCGTTGCATCGAGCTTCTCCTTACGGTTTTCCGGTGTTGACGCGCGGTCACCTAATGACCCATATCCTCACTAGTAGCGCTGAATTCGCGACGGCATCGTCCTTAGCCGCCTCCACGGACCTTCGTCAGAAGACGCGAGCAATTTCTCCGGCAAGACACCCTCTGTCTCGACCAAGAGTTCCGCGTTCGCACCGAATGGATCGGTACCGTAGATTGCAATACGTAGGACTCTCCCTATCGGGTCGTAATGACCAGCGATCCTCGCCGCCGCGCCCTTTACCCGCACCGTCATCGAATCCGGCTGAGCTTCGGCGCCGAAGATGATTCGAATGTCTACGGAAGAGATTCCACCCTCAGTTGCAAGGGGCACGCGTGTTATAACGTTCACAGATCCTGTGGAAGAACCGTGTGCTGCATGTCGCTTCGATCGTGAGTACCTCCACGCCGATGCGTCGCCGATTCTTGGGTCCGGAACGTCCTTGCCAACGTTCCAGTTTCCAGACACGTCTCCGAAAAGGACACTCAGATAGTCCTGATTCGTCTCATCCTGCGCAATGTCGTAGCAACGATCCTCATCGTACACACCGTTGCCGTCGTCGTCGTAGCGGAAAGCCCAATCCGACGGTGGAGACTGCTTATCGGCCTGCGGAAACTTCGATATTTTTTTCACGGCGAGCTGAGCGATCAAGGACGCGTCGTACGCGGTGATCTGCCCGTTACCTGATGTGTCGGCTGCGAGCTGCTGCAGCGTTGTCAGCGAAATTTCCTGTACTGCATATCGCGCGGTCAGGGACGCGTCATACGCACTTACATGCGATATATCACCCTTCTTGTATCCGTGGGAGCATATCGGCGCCGTAGTCGCATCGTAGGAATAGGTACCGCTTTCGTCTGTTGTTTCTTCATCGACTATCGAGCCATCGTCCGGATCGTAGAAGCGTATCGTCGCGCCTGCTACCGGCTTCTCCGGTTCGGCTGGCTCGCCATTCCCATCACGATAGTAGAGCGTGCGACCTGAGACCGTATAGCCAGATGACGAACAGTCAGCATCTTCTGCATCGACCTTGTCATCACAATCGTTGTCGTAGCCATCGCTGCAATCAATCTCGGTCAGGTATTGCGGACCGCAACTGCTTCCGCACTTTGAGGTATCGTCGTCGCAGTCACCTTCGCAAGGCGCGTACCCGTCACCGTCAAGATCCTCTTCGTCGCGCGGCGGATCCGGGTATATCGAGTCGTCACAGTTATTGTTGATGCGGTCACAGATCTGTTCCGCGCCTGGGTACACGGTCGAGTTGTCATCAGAACAATCTGGCCCAGGTATAGTCGAATACGCATCACAGGCCGCGAAATATCCGTCCCCGTCTGTATCCTGGCACGTCGAGCACGAGTTCCAGTTGTTCGGATCGTCATCATCACAATCCGATTGCGAGCAAACTCCGTCACCATCCCCATCGACGCAATGAGAATCCGTCCAACGCAGGTCGTAAGTATTGCCGCGATTCTCATAGTACACACGAACGAAGTAGCGTCCGGCGCTTGGTACGGTCGTATCTACGTGCTCGTCATCGGTCACGCTGTTGGAACGTGCCACTTCCTGTCCCGCAGAATCTACCAACGCGACATCGATGTCGCCCAACGAATGATCGAACCGACAATCCATCGAGAACCGTAGATCGTTCTCGGGTCCTATGTCGAGGCTATACCAGTCTTCATCTGCTTTGATTGCTTTTCCGGCGACCGAGCTTAGCCAGTCACCCTCCCAATCGTAGCCAGGATCATATGCAGATGCTTGAACGTCGTTTTCCTCATATAGGTCATCGGCTGGATCCAGGAAGGAGAGCCCTGATATCCAGGTTCCCCACTTATTGCCGGTAGACGCATACTGCGCGTATACCCATCCGCCGTCAGTGGTAGGATCCAACGCTGCGCCTGCGTAATCACCCCAGCGATTGCGGTCGCTCCCATCTTTTCGTAGGTAGTACGCTTCCCCGGATTTTGCCGAGATGCTCGGACCGGGCGTCTTTTCGGTCAAGCGCCATCCTGTTATTCTCGTTCCTGCGTACTCATCTCCTGAAGATCGGCTGAAAGTCGCGTAGACGTTCGCTCGTTTGTCAGCAACAATCGTGGGGTAGTAATAATAGTAACCATCGGCGCCCCATGTCGTATTTCCCACCAAGGACCGTGTTGGGGCATCGAGCTCCACGAATCGGATCGCAGAGACATCTCCGGAACCCCAATCATATTTGTGATGGAAGCAGGTGTAGATATGTCCGTTGCGTAGTACGGCATGCAATAGTCGGCAATCCCCAGTATCGATCAACTCTACTCCCCCGGCTTGCTGGGCGTCTGGTGGAGCAGTGTATTCACCAACAACGAGAGCACCTTGTCGGACTAACTGTGGCGTCTCGGACGTCGGTTGAGCGACCGACCATAGGGTCATCGCGTCTCCCGAGCCGGAGTCGACGTTGTTCAAGAGCCATTCTGTCCCCTCATGGTCCAGCGTCTGCACCGGCTGCAATGATGCCACTTTGCTACCAGACTGGTTCTTGAGGTCCCAGAAATCGTACCAGGTGATCTCCGAGGATCCAGAATAGAGTTCATCCTTTCGGAGCACGCGAATCTTGGTGTATTGAAACTGACCGCTAGGGAAATCAAACTGGTTGGATGTGACGTAGAGACCCCCAACATCGTCGTATCCCAACTTCGGATAGTCGGCTAGGTTGGACGTTGGAGCAGAGCCGTCCAATGTCGCATCAAGAGAGTAGATGTACCAGGAACCCATAGGATCCGACGTTGCAGAAACAGAAAGCAGATAAACTGACTCTTGAGAGGAAGAGTCCTTTGCCGTCGCAATGAACACCCAGCGTTCGCGGTGAACATCGTAGATCACCCAAGGATCGAAGGGAGAACCGGGAGGATCGAGAGCGGAAAACCACTCGTCAAGCGTTGTCTCGTAGAGCAAGTTTCCGGACTTTGACCGTACCGCCCACGAGCTGTTGACGAGAACTACGATGTGATCCAATCCAGCCGCGATCGTGGCGTCTGGCGGGTACCAGTTCGTATACGAGAAGCCTGAGAATGATTGATCAATCCCGGGTGCTGTACTGGTTACTGTTGCCTCAAACTGATCTTCGACTGGCACCACCAGTGCGGAGGATGGCCGCAAGAACGGTTGCTTCTTTGCATACTCAAGGTCGATTGATGGCGGATTTATCTGTGGTATTGTTCCATGCTCGAACCTGGGTTGTTGCAATTCGCGAACGGTGGATGGAGATACCATATGTACGCCGGTAGAACCACCAGCGGCATGGGGGATCACCATCTGCGCGTTGGAGTTGTGTAGAGCGCAGATCATTGACACCAGTAACGGAATGAGAATACTGCGACGCGAAAACGTAGTCACTTTTCTTGCCTCCCACACCCTTTGGCCGCAAGAAACAGCTTCTGCGGTCGGACCCGCACCTTTTCGACTGAAGCAATCAATGTGCCAACGTCGGGATGAGGAGTGAAGAGGTCGCTGGAGCGAGACTTAAGGTCCTATGAATCCGCGGGACTCCGCTCTAGGTGGCTTTCCTACAGGACACTCTTGAGAGGGAGAACGAGTCGAGTGACGCCAATCGAATACAGCCTGTCCCGAGCAGCCAACGACACAACCGCTAAGCTATCCGATCGAAAACAGAGACAACCCCGTTCTCAACCAAGACATTCAATTGGCCAAGCTCAAGAGGAGCGTCAAGAGGAACAGCACTACTGATGAGACCACATCGGTAGCAACGTTTGGTAAACGAGACTCCTGTTCTGCACCGGCTGTCCTCCAGCTTCAGAGAACATGCTCCTGTAGCAGTAAGACGAAACTATCCACGAATCAGGACAGGAATACCACTATACAAACCGCATCACGGTTTCGGGTAAGCAAGTTAAGTCGAGCTAATTGTGAGCTAATTGCCGTCACCGCTCTCCCATTCATACTCCAAGGGCGTGATTCGCTCGACAAGTCCGCTCTTAGGAAGTGCTAGATGCCCCCATGGCAGTTCGCAGAGCACAGAGTGCGACGACGCAAGGGCTTTTTCGCCCGTCGGATCACCAATGTGAAAGAACAGGTGCGCAATGCCGGCCATTTCGGCCGCGATAACCTGTAGCATCGTCATCAAGACCCGGTTCCCCCCGAACGCACCGCAACCCCAGAATCCGGTGTGCACGACGACCGGGACCTTCGCGCCTGCGACCCGATGGGACTCTGCGCATGCATCGCGGAACCCGGCGGACGCCGTGATGAGAATTTGCTCGATCTGCTGAGCAGAGTACTGGCCCCGTCCGCCAGCGGGAGCGCTGATCTCTATCAGGTTGCTCTCGAGGGCGCGTCGATCCGAGTCGTGGCCCGGAAGGCGTCCTCTCGGCTGGCCCGGCCGAAAGCGTTCCCGTAGAGACCGCGGGGACGGCCCTTAGCCGCGTTGACATCGGTCTCGATGGCGCAGCGGCGCTCGACCCCAAATACGAGCACAGGAGTTGGCTCGCCACATTGCCTAGTCAGCGCGTCGACCCCGTTGGCGGCCAGCGCCTCTCCGCAGCCGCACGGGGATCAACCAGGATCGGGAGCGGCAACGCTCCCCAGCGGGTGTATTCGAGTTCGCCTTCGTGCCGGGAGCCAGGTGGACAGGCGATCTCGTAGACGAGGCGCTTGTTCTCGTGGCGCAGAACGGGAGGATGCTGCTCCATGAGCTGCTGCGTGGCGAAGCAGCGACGGCATAGAGCTTCTTGGCACATAGGTCTCAGTCACCTCCCAGCTGTGCCGCCATAGGATACGCGTTCGATAGGACCTGCGTGCACCCCAAGGGCCATGAAGTTCACTTGCGCCCCTGTGACTCTGGAACTCGAAGCTATTCCAGCACCCCACCCCTCGGCAGCCGGAAGCGGGACCCGCGAATCAGCCGGGGGAAGAGCCGGGCGATCACCGAGCCGAAGTCCTCGACCGTCGTGTACCAGACCGGGAGCGCGATGAGGGTGAAGATCGTCGAGGAGACAAGACCGCCGATGACCGCGACGGCCAGGGAGTCGATGAGGACATCGACGACAACGAAGTCCGAGAAGGCGAGGGGGATCAGGCCACAAACCGTGGTGGTGGCGGTCATGATCACCGGGCGCAGGCGATCGCCGCAGCCCTCGATCAGGGCCTCGACGCGCGGCTTGCCGGAGCGGCGCAGGCTGTTGACGTGGTCGACCATGACGATGCCGTTGTTGACGACGATGCCGATCAGGATGATCAGACCCATAAAGGCAATCACGTCCAGGCGGTAGCCGGCAAGCCAGAGGATCCAGAAGGCACCGAAGAACGCGAGCGGCAGCGTCACCAGGATGGCCAGGGGCTGCAGGAAGGATTCGAAGAGCGCCATCATCAGGAGGACGACGATGACCAGTGCGAGAGACACACCGATCGTCATCGTGGTCAACGCTTCGTCCTCGCGGCGACCCCACTCCCCGAAGTCCCAGCTATACCCCTCGGGCAGGTGAAAACCTGCCATGCGCCCGCTGACGAGCGCGCGCGCCTCCTGGGTGTTGATGCTGTCCTCGGCGAATCGCACGCTGACCCAGATCGTCGTCTTACGGTTCTCTCGACGAATGTTGGGCAGGGTCTTGGCGAGCTCGATCCGGGCCACGGCGGAGAGGTTGACCGACGGTTGGCCCGCGCGGGGAATCGGCAGGAGCTCGAGAGCCGCCAGACCGGGACGCGCGTCCTCGGGCAGGCGCACCATCATCTCGACCTCGCCGTGTGCGCCCTCGAAGCGGCGCAGGCGGCGCCCACGGAACGCGAAGGCGACCGTGTCCGCGATCGCACGCGGGGTGAGAGATAGCTCGCGCGTCTTGTCCGGGTCCACGACAATGCGAATCTCTTTCTGTCCGTGCTCCATCGGGCCGGAGACTTCATCGGCATCCGGAAGATCCTCGAGCCAGGCTTCCAGGCGCTCCGCAGTGGCAACGAGGTACTCCGGATCGTCTCCGTGCAATGCCACGGCGACGCGCGTGCGGCTGTCGTCCTGCCCGCCGCGCCACCACTGCGGATCGCCGACGCTCAGTTTGATGCCCGGAATCACCGGCAGATCGGCTTCGAGTTTCTTTGTCAGCCGCTCGATTGCGGCCTCGGACGCCTCGCCCTCGGGGAGAAAGACGTTGGTGTGGTCATCGTTCCACATCTCACTGTAGATCGAGTAGATGCTCGAGAAGCCGAACTCTTCCTTGCGCGATTCAAGCCAGGCCTCGACCTGGCTGATATACGCCTCGTGCACCTCCTTCGGCGCCTGGTCGAATACTTCGTAGCTGATGCGTACGTTCGTCTGGAGACTACGCGGGTTGCCCTTCTTCTCGATCTTGCTGATCGGCAGCCAGGCACTCCCGGCCAGCGCGAAGAGCAGCAGAAGAGTGATCACCCGGTGGCGCAGGGTCCAGCCGAGGAGTGCTCGGTAGCCGGGCAACACCCTCCGGATCAGGAACGAACGCTTCCCGGGCTTCGGTGCCTGGATCCGCGAGGAGACGAGCGGGATGAAGGTCACCGAGATGAGCAACGAGCAAAGCACGGCCAGGCAGATCGTGAGCGCCACGCTTCCCATGTAGATCGTCATCGGGCTCTTATCGACGGCGAAGAGCCAGGACCAGACGATGATGGTCGTCGCCGTCGAGGCAACAACAGCCATGAAGACCTGCCGGACACCCTGCCGTGCGGCCTCCCGCGCCTCGATCCCCCGGGCCTGCAGCCGATGAATGTTCTCCATCACGACGACCGCGTTATCAACCAGCATGCCGACCCCGAGCATCAGACCCAGCAGGGTGAGCACGTTGAAGTCGCTTCCCAGGAGATACATCGCCCCACAGGTCACCAGGAGCGAGAAAGGGATCGCCACCGCGACCACCAGCGTCGTCTGCCAGCGGCGCAGGAAGAAGTAGAGCACCACGATGGCGAGCAGGCCGCCGATGGCTCCCGCATTCCTCAGGCCGCGCAGCGAGCTCAGGATGCGCTCGCCCGCGTTGTCCCAAATCAGCAGGTTGACGCCTTGGAGCTCTGGGTCGGCCTCCACCTCGGCGATGCGCGCCATCAGCCGATCGACAGTCTCCACCGTGTTCGCGCTCGGCTCTTTGAAGACATCGAGCCCGATCGCGAAGTGTCCGTCGAGATGCCGCCCATAGCCGAGCCTGGGCTCGCTGAGCGAGACCTTCGCAACGTCTCCCACCCGCACGCCACGCTCGTTGAGGCGCAAGGCACGGATCGACTCGAGATCGCGGAAGCGGGCCACCGAGCGCACGTCGTAGCGGATCAGATCTCCCCGCACGCTGCCGAGGTCCATGTCGAGATTGGCCTGATTCAAGCGAGTGATCAGATCGCCCGGATCAACGCCGTGCTTCACCAGCGCATCGAGATCGAGCTCGATCCAGAGCTCCTGGGGCAGCACGCCGTAGAGATCGACCCGGGCGACGCCGCGCACCCGCTCGAGACGACGCCGGATGCGGCGATCGAGCAGCTCCCAGGATTCGGAGAGATCCCGCTTGGCGGAGATCCTGCCTTGGAGGATCGCACCTCCCATCGGGCCGTCGGTATCCACCTCCACCCGGATGTGCTCGACGCTCTCGGGAAGCACGGGACGCGCGCGCTCGACGGCGTCACGAACCTCCATCTTCTTGAGATCGATGTTCTCAGACCAGTCGAAGACCACCGTAAGATTGGCGCGTCCCGCAGAGGCATTCGAGAACAGGCTCTTCACGCCCGGGATCGTTGCGAGTTCCTCTTCGAGGGGCATCGCGACCTCTCGAATCGCCTCGAGCGGGTGGCTTCCCGGGAAGGGGACCTCAATATCGATCTCCGGCTCCTTGACGGTCGGAAAGTAGCCGAGAGGGATCAGGAACACGGCGACGACGCCGAGCACCACCAGGCTCAGAAGCAGCATGATCGTTGCGACGGGTCTCTCGACCGGGATGTCCGTCAGGCGCATCACTCGGACTCCGGCCGCACCTGGCCACCGAAGAGACGATAGACGCTCGGGATCACGATCAGGGTCAGGAGCGTCGAGATCGTGAGTCCGCCGATCACCGTCACGGCCATCGGGGCCCGCAGTTCGGTGCCGGCGCCGAGACCCAGCGCCATCGGCAGGAGCGCGAGCACGGTCGTGGTCGTCGTCATCAGGATGGGTCGCAGGCGCTCCGAACCCGCGTTCACGATCGCCGTATCGATCCCCTCCCCCGCACGGCGTCTCCGCGTGATGGCATCGACGAGGACGATCGCGTTGTTCACGACGATTCCCGCAAGCATGACGACACCGATCAGCACGAGCACGGAGATCGAGTACCTCGTCAGGAGCAAAGCAAACACAACGCCGACGGCGCCGAGCGGTACCGAGAAGAGGATCACGAGCGGGTAGCGAATCGACTCGAACTGCATCGCCATGACAACGTAGACCATGAAGACCGCCAGGGCGAGGGCCAGCTTGAGACTGTTGAGCGAGAGCTTGAGGTCCGCATCCTGGCCGCCGAGTTCGACGACGGCTCCCTCGTCGGTACCCAGGCCGGTCACCGCGGAGCGCACCCCGGCGAGAGCCTGCCCGAGATCACTCACCTCGGCCTGTGCGGTGACTTGAGCCACCCGCGCTCCGTTCAAGCGGTGGATGGCCGCCGGGGAATGTTCGATGTGAACCGTCGCGACAGCAGACACCGGAACCGAGCGCCCGCCCGGGAGGGGAATGCGCAGAGCGCCCACCAGGGCGGCCCGGTCCCGCGAACGATTCGAGGCGCGAAGACGAATGTCGAGACGTTCCTCGTCTTCGCGAAACTTGCCGACGACTTCGCCGTGAATCAGGCGGCGCAGGGTGCGCGAGATCGCCTCGGCGTTGACCCCGAGCGAGGCGGCGCGCTCACGATCGAGTTCGATGCGGATCTCGGGGCTTCCCGGCTCGGACGACTCCGCGACATCGCGGATCCCGCCTTGCGCCTCGAGCGTCTTCCGGACTGCAGAAGAGATCCTCTCCAGCACGTCGAGGCGATCGCTAAAGATGTTGACGACGACGGGAGGCCGCAAGGCGAGCACCGAGGGGCGCGCCACCTCGGCTTCGATGTTGGGAAAACGCGCGATCACCTCTCTCACCTGCTCGAGAGCGCTCGCCTCCGCCAGAGCATCGCTTCCTTTCGGGAGCACGAAGTCGATCTGGGCGAGATTCTCGCCGAGAGTCTGTCGGCCTGAGGCGGCCCGAGGCAGCGACCCGCTCACGGAGAACAAGCGCGAGAAGCGGCCGGTATCCCTGAGCTGCTCTTCGAGACGGGCCACCAGGTCGCCCGTCGTCTCAAGGGGCGTCCCCTCCGGCAAGCGCAACTGGAAGGCAAACTCTCCCTGGGCCAGTTCTGGCACGAGGGCCGTCCCGAGACGCGGGACCAGCAGGACCGACAATACGAACAGGGCGACGCCCACGACAACGACCAGGTGGCGCAGGCGCAACGCGCCCCGGAGGACCCGAGGATACACCGCTCCCAAGCCCTCGAAGACGCGGGACGCCGGCCAGGTGACGACCGCAAAGGACCAAGAGATCATCCACCAGAGGCCAATCACCACGAAGCCGAACCCCACGAGGATCAAGCGCGGCAGGAAGAGCAGCACGGTCAACACGCGGCTCATCCAGTGCCGGCCATCGCCGACCGGGAGCAGGGTCATCGGCCCCAGGCGCAGGGTCCAGGGCGGATCCTCCCCCACCCGGGACTCCCGGTCCCAGCGGAAGAGCGTGCGCTCCGCTCGTCCTCTCGCGGCCGCTGGGTCCAGGCCGGAGAGCGAGGGGATCAGGGTCAGCGAGACCACCAGCGAGGCGAGCAGCGAGAGGCAGACGGTCACCGACAGGTCGTAGAAGAGCTGACCTGCGACCCCCTGCACGAAGATGATCGGGAGGAACACCGAGACCGTCGTGAGCGTCGCGGCCGTCACGGCGCCCGCGACGTCCCCCGCACCGGCGATCGCCGCCTGCATGCGGCTCTTGCCCAGCTTCCGATGCCGGTCGATCGCCTCGAGCACCACGATCGAGTTGTCGACGAGCATGCCGACCCCGAGCGCGAGTCCTCCCAGGGACATGATATTGAGCGAGACGCCCGCGCTCGCGAGAGGGAGGAAGGTCGCGACGACCGAGACCGGGATCGTCAGCGCGATGATCAGCGTCGCGAGTGGGTCACGCAGAAAGAAAAAAAGCACGAGGACCGCGAGAACTCCGCCCAGGATCGCCGCAGACTTGACCTCACTGACGGCCTGGGCGATGTAGGTCGACTGATCGGAGAGCAGTTCGAGGGACAGGTCGTCCGCGAGTTCGCCACGCAGGAGCTCGAGCTCGGCGTGGATGGCGCGGGCCACGGCGATCGTGTTCGTCGAGCCCTCCCTGTGGAGCGCGATCTCGACCGCCTCCTCACCACGATGGCGAGTGATCTCCTCCCGGTCGCGGTGGCCACGGCGCACCTCGGCCACGTCCTCGACCCGCACCCGGCCCTGGGGCGTGTCGCGAATGACCGTGCGGCGGATCTGCTCGAGATCCTCGAACTCGTGCAGGGTGCGCACGAGGTAGACGGCACCCCAGTCCTTGAGGGTCCCACCGGGCCGATTGATGTTCTCCGCGCGGAGCGCGCTCGCCAGGTCCTCGAGGGTGAGTCCCAGTGCCGTCAGTCGGTCCTCGTCGACCTCGACCTGGATCTCCGGATCGAGGCCGCCGCGCACCTTGGCCGACGCGACACCCTCGACGGCCTCGAAGCGGGCCTTCAGCTCGCGATCCGCGATCTGCCGCAGCTCGTCGAGGGGCCGCCCACCCCGGAAGGCGAGACGCACGATCGGGTCCAGGGAAGGGTCGTAGCGCAGAACCCGGGGAAGGCTGGCCTCCCGCGGCAGTTCAACCAGCCCGAGTTTCTCGCGCACGTCCAGCACGAGGAAGTCCATCTCCTCGCCCCACTCGAACTCGAGGATCACCTCGGACAGTCCACTGCGCGAGACGGAGCGCATGGCCCGCACGCCGGAGATGACGCTGATCGCCTCTTCGATCGGCCGGGTCACGAAGCGCTCCACCGACTGTGGCGCGGCATCCTTGTAGACGGTCTGCACGGTGAGTGTCGGGTAGGAGATATCCGGAAGAAGCTCTATGGGGAGCTTCTTCGCCGCAAGGAAACCGAATACGGCGACCGCGAGCATCGCCGTGAAGACGGCGACAGGCCGCCTCGCCGACAGGCTGGAGAGTCCCACGGCTATTCGCCCCCGGCGCCCGGATGGATGCCGGCACCTTGCGTCAGGTGGGTGCCCAAGCGGATGCGGGCGCCATCAGACAATGCGGGAGCACCGTTCGAAACGACCCGGTCCCCGGCTTCGAGCGGCGGAAGCTCACGCTTTCCTGCGTCGCCGCTTGCCGGGATGAGGCCTAGCAGCTCGACGAGCTCTCGCTCCTCGTAACCCAGCGCGACCTCGAGGCGATCGACATGCTCTCCGTCGTCACGCACGCGGAAGAGGTACCAGTGCCGACCCTCGGCGACCAGGGTCGAGCGCGGCACGACGATCGCCTTCGGGTGACTGTCCGTCACGATCTCGACCCGCACGAAGGCCCCCGGCCTGAGCCCCTCGTGCGGGGGCACAGCGACCACGACCTTGACCGTCGCGGTCGCGGCATCCACCTCGTGCCCGATGCGCTCGATCCTGCCCTCCACGATCATCTCCAGGGCGTCGGCGCTCAGGCGCACGCTCTGCCCGGCAGCCAACCGCGCCACATGCCGCTCGGGCACGGCAACGTCCGCGTAGAGCGGATCGAGGTCCGCCAGGTCGTAGACCGCGGTGCCATTCGCCACGGTGGCGCCCACGTCGAGGTGCCGGACGAGAATTCGACCATCGAAGGGCGCCCGGATGATGGTTCGATCCAGCCTGAGCTTGGCGAGGGCGGCATCCTGGCGGGCTTCCTCGGCGGCGCGGCGCTTGGTCTCGGCCTCTTCCTCGCTGAGCAGGCCCTGTGAGCTGAGCTTCTCGGCTCGCTCGCTCTCCCGGGCGCGCGTATCCCGGGTCGTCACGGCGGCCTCCCAGGCGATCTCCTGTTCGTCGCGCTCGAGCACGGCGAGGGCCTGCCCCTTGCGGACGCGATCTCCTTCCTCGACCCGAAGCCGCTCGACGACACCGGCCGTCCGAGCGATCACCGTCGCCCGCTTGTCCGCCCGCAGCGTCGCGCTCGTGGCGTAGATCGAGGCGATCGCTTGCCGCTCCACGCGGCTCACTTCGACAGCGATCTCCGGATCCTCATCCTTCGCGACCTCCTCCGTGGCTCCGGCGTCCTCCGCCGCCGAGACCTCGGCCACCGAGGACGGCTCGGATCCACAGCTCCACAGGAAGGACAGGACAC
>JANTFM010000030.1 GCA_024763475.1 Acidobacteriota bacterium
ACTCACAACTCGACGAGCGGGTGTGCCGCCTCGCGGCCGCGCTCGCGGGGCTCGCAATCGGCCCCGGAGACGCGGTGGGCTTCTACCTGCCCATGACCGCCGAGGTCGTCGTTGCGCTCCTTGCCTGTCTGAAGATCGGCGCGGTCCCGGTACCCGTCTTCGCCGGCTTCGGTCCCGACGCCCTCGCCGCGCGTCTCGCGGATTGCGGTGCCCGGATCCTGCTCACCGCGGACGCCACCGAGCGCAAGGGCAAGCTCGTCAAGCTCAAGAGCGCGGCGGATCGTGCGGCCGAACTCTCCGGATGCGTGGAGAAGCTCATTGTGCTGCGGGCGACCGGCTGCGAGATCGCCTGGAACCAGGAACGCGATCTCTGGTGGCACGACATCGAGGCAGCCGCACCCGTCTCGTGGCCGACAGCCTCACTCCCGTCGGACGCACGCTCCCTGCTGCTTTACACCTCCGGGACCACGGGCAAGCCCAAGGGGGTCATCCACACCCATGCCGGCGTACAGATGGTCGTCGCCAAGGAAGTCGGATATCACGCCGACCTGCGTCCCGGCGAGGTCATGTTCTGGCTGACGGACATCGGCTGGATGATGGGGCCCTGGGAGATCCTGGGCGTCCTCTTCCACCGCGGCACCGTGGTCCTGATGAATGGCGCGCCGGACTATCCCGATACAGATCGGGTCTGGCGCATGGTCGAGGACCACAAGGTGACCCACCTGGCCCTCGCGCCGACCGCCGTGCGCCTCCTCGCGACCCATGGCGAGGAGGCGGCCGCTGCGCATGACCTGTCCACCGTGCGCATCCTGGCCTCCACCGGAGAACCCTGGGACGGCGTCTCCTACGACTGGTACTTCCGGGTCGCCGGCGGTGGTCGGTGCCCGGTGATCAACATCTCCGGCGGCACCGAGCTGATGGGATGCCTGCTCGCCCCACTCGTGACCGAGGCCCTCAAACCCTGCAGCCTGCAAGGCTCGGCCCTGGGAATGGACATCGACGTTTTCGACGAAGAGGGTGCGTCCCTTCGGGGCGAGAAGGGCTACCTCGTCTGCAAGCATCCCGCGCCAAACATGACCCGCGGCTTTCTCGGAGAACGGGAGCGCTACCTCAGCGCCTACTTCGAGCAGTTCGGAAACACCGTCTGGGCCCACGGCGACTGGGCCATCGTCGACGAGGATGGGTTCTGGTTCCTGACCGGCCGGGCGGACGACACCCTGAAGATCGCCGGCAAACGCATCGGACCGGGAGAAGTCGAAGCCGCGGCCATCTCCCATCCCGCACTGCGGGAAGCCGCCGCGATCGGCCTTGCAGATGAGCTCAAGGGAACCCGTCTCGTGCTGGTTGCCGTGGCCAACGCGGGCTTCGAGCAGAGCGACAAGACCGCCCAAGAGGTCCGGACACACATCGCGAAACAGATGGGTTCGGCCATGCGGCCCGCGGAACTGCACTGGGCCGATGCGCTCCCTGTGACCCGCTCCGGCAAGATCCTCCGCGGCGTGATCAAGCGCGTCCTCTCCGGCGAGCCCGCCGGCGACCTCTCCTCGGCCGCCAATCCGGACGCTGTTGACTCGTTGAGACGGTAGAAGAAGAGCCCGTCGCTCGGAGGGTTCATGGACCTTCCAAGCGAATCGTACCCACCAGCGCCATGTGGCCAGCACCTTCTTGGGGTCGACTAGAGAATCCCCAATGCGCGGAGTTCCGCCTCCGCCTGCGGGGCCCAGCCGCGGTTGGCGCGGGGACTCGCGGGGCTCGGGTGGAGGATGCTGCCGAAGGAGAACCCCCTGCCGTCGAGCACGTCACGCGCGCGCGTCTCCGCGAACTTTCCTACCCCGAGAACCCAGTGCGGATCGAGGGCGGCAACGATCTCTCGCAAGCCTGCGTCACAGGCGGCATAGAGCAGCTTGCGCTCGGCGGCTGGTAGCTTGTCCGGCGTATGGTTCCGCCCGCTCTCCTCCATAAACACGAGCGGGCAGTAGTTGACGACGAAGAAGGTCGAAAAAAAGCGCTCGGGGGTCCCGAAGCGTTCGCGGGCCCAGCCCCAGAGCCGGGACCCGCTGACCTCGCGGCGCGCGCAGGAGAACCCCTGCACCGGGCGCTTGGGATGCTCACGCTCCGGGTGACCCACCGCAGCTTCGATGCCCATCCAGTCCCGGACGAAGGCGACATCGCCAAAGGGCACACCCGTCTGGGCCATGCCGAAGGGCCCCGGATTCATCCCGAGCAGAACGACCTTCCCTCCGCGGGACGCGAAGCGCTCGAGGTAGAGCTCATGGGACGCCCGCGCATACTCGAGCGGGTTGTAGACATGACTCACCGGGTCCCCGAAAGAGAGAGAGCCAACCTCCCGCGAGAGTCTTCGTGTTGCTTCGATCACGTTCATGGCGCTGCTTCGATCCTGTGCATGGCGCCCAGCATAACCCGGCCCCGGTCGCATGCGATCTTGGCACGACGCAGAGGCTCGCCGTATAACAAGGGGGTCTTGGGTCGGTAGTCTCGAACAGCGTGTCCGCCAACTCATCGCGACTCACCCGGATCTCCTCGGCCCGGGCTCCGGAACACTCTCGCTCTCACCCCAACGCAGCGCCATCCTCGAAGGCGGACGAATCGCCTTTGTCGACTTCGACCTGGTCCTCGGCGAGAATCCGGTGCGGGGCGCACGGACCTTCGTGCGCCTGAACTCGCGACGATCCTGCTCACGCGGGATGGCGACGACGTGGTCCTGGACTGGACGGCGGACCCCGCCGAGGCCGGCCGCTTCAAGGTTTAGCTGCTCGATGGGGCGGACTTCTCCGAGCGCACCCTGCTCGGCACGACAACCACGAAGAGCTACCGTCACGTCGGCGGGGCGCTCTACGAGACCTTGACGAGCTATCGCGTCACGGCAGTCAACGCCTGCGGCGAGGAGGGCTTGTAGCGCCAGCGTCCCGAGCGCGAAGGATATCGATGGGCGTCCTCAGGCGAGTTCGAGGAGGGCGTCCACCGTCTTTTCGATGCCTTCGGCCAGCTCTGCGAGACCGCCGGCGCTCATGTAGGCGGGTGAGGTGATCAACTTGCGCTTGCGGTCTACCACGAACTCTCGAGCGGAGCACTCGATGTGCTTCGCGCCGAGACTCTCGAGCGCTTCGGCCGTGCCCGTGTCGTTGCCGATCGTCAGCTCGGGAGACTCGTCTCCGAAGACCTTGGCGAGGAGTGCCGGGGCAATGCAGATCGCCGCGACGGGCTTACCCGCCGCGTGCACCTCACGCACCAGGCGCGCAACTTCGGGATTCACCTCGCAGTCGGCACCCTTGACGGCGAAGTCGCAGAGGTTCTTCGCCGCACCGAACCCGCCGGGGAGGATCAGACCATCCACACTCTCCGCTTGAACCGAGGAGATGCTGCTGATCTCGCCGCGGGCGATCCGGGCGGACTCGACGAGCACGTTGCGGGTCTCCCCTGCGACCTGCTCGCCGCTCAGGTGGTTGATCACGTGCATCTGCTCCACATCGGGAGCGCAGATGAGGACCTCCGCACCCTGCCGGTCGAGAGCGAGCAGCGTAATGACGGATTCGTGGATCTCCGCACCGTCGTAGACTCCGCACCCCGACAATACGACTGCAATCTTCTTGGCCATCGCGAGGACTCCTTTCGGCTGAGATGACGATTTTAGCGCGACTTACGCTGCACGGGAACGAGTGATAGCGTACATGAAGGACTGGAGGAGTCACGATGCCCACCAAACCCCGCGTTCTTATCCTCGCCGCCCTCGCGGCGTTCGTCCTCGTCCCTGCGTCCGCGTGGGCCGACGGGCCCGGAACGCTCCTCGGCGGCTGGCACCTCGAGCAGCAGTTCTACGAGGACGGCCACCACAACTTCCACGACGGCGACGACCAGCTCCTCGTCGAGTTTCGCGCGGAGGGCGGCGGCCTTTCGGGAACTCTCTCATGGGCCGCTCACCACAGTTCCTGGCCGGCCTACCCCTCCCCCACGGGGCCGGCTGCTATCGACACGGTCTCCACCCGTTTCGCGCCCGACCTGCGCTCCGCGTCCGCGAGCTTCCGCGTCCTGCCCGCGCCCGGCGACGACACCTACCTGCTCGTCGAGGAATCGTGGCAGCTCGACGAGGACGATCGCCTGCTCTGCGAGGTCCGGATCCGTTTCGAGAGGCAGGGCACGCTGCGGGGCGGGTTCCGCTGGAGCCGAGTCTTTCTCAGGGGGACATCACAATGAGACGGATCCTGTTCTTCCTGCTGCTGATCAGCCTCGCCGTGCCGGCCGCCCTCGCGCAGGAGGTCTCGGGCACGATCTTCGAGGACCTCAACGGCAACGGCCTACAAGACACGGGTGAAGAGGCTCTCGAAGGCGTCAGCGTGCGTCTCTACGGACAACTCGATGCCGGAGGCACCTGGGATCAGGTGGCCTCGAGCGGCAGCGATGGCCACTTCTCTTTCCTCCCCGGCAACGGCTGCTTCCTCCTCCAGGTTCAGGACCCGCCGGGCTGGCGCCGCACCCTGGCCCGCTACGACGAGCGCGCCGAGGGCACTCCAGGCTACAACCATCCCACCGGCGTCCGTCGCTACGGCGGCTCACCCCAGCTCCTCGACAGCCTGCTCGCCGGCACGGTCCGCTATACGGGGATGGGGGATTCCATCGCATGGAACTGGAACAGCTGCTTCGACACCTCCTCCTTCTACTACTCGAAGGCGGTCCGTGACCGGCTGCGCTGTGTCAACCCTTCCGCCGCGGTGGACCTGGACGAAGCCGCCGTCAAGGGCGAGCACACGGACCACCTGCTGATCGACGACGGAGACATGAACAACGTCTTCTGGGCCATCGGGGCCCAGCCCCAACTCGTTTCGATCTCGATCATCGGCAACGATCTGCTCGGAGAAGAGCCCGGAGCGAACCCGACCCAGGAGGAGATCAACCGGGTCGTCGAGGAGATGCTGGACTCCCGCACGAATCTGCAGGAGATCCTTTCTTCCCTCGTTTCCGAGATCCCCCACGCGGAGGTCGAGCTGAACACGCTCTACGACAACCTGGGCTACGACTGCAGCTCGGAGCCCTTCCACGTCGAGTGGCTCCCGATCGCGAATCACATCATGCGAGAACTCGCCTGGGGTCAGGCCCGCCGGGTGACCAACGCTGAGGTCTTCGCGGAATTCGCGCACGAGGACCTGGTGGGAAGCTGCACGGGGTACACCGATGAGATCTGCCACTTCCTCGGCGATGACATCCACCCCAAGGGTTCCGGCTACGACATCATCCGCGAGAAGCTCTGGGAGGCGATCGACGGTGTGTCTCTCGGCCCGAAAGACGGGTCGGGAGCAACGAAGCAACCCGGAATGGACCACGGCTACCTGCACCATGTCACACGCCTCTACCCCAGCGCGTGGAACACCCTCGCCGGCGCCTCGGTGAACGACCCCGAGGCGGCACTCGACGGAGACGATGGCGGCGCCGGCGCCTCGGTCACCCTGGGCATCGGCAACGAGGAGTTCCGCCTCTCGGGATTCCCCGGCTACTACGACGAGTACGAGATCTCGCGCGTGATCGTCGGCGTGCGCTATCGAACGACAGGGGACGTCACCGACGACTTCTACCGCATCGAAGCCTCGGTCGATGGATCCTTCCGCCCGCCGGCCGGACATGATTACACGACAACAGATTGGAACTACTACACACCGCTCGTCGGCTCCGGCGGACCCAACATGCCGGAGCTCGCCCCGGACTATCCCGAGATCGAGACGCTCGTCGTCCCGAACGTGACGGCCTACCGCACCGTCACGTCGACACTGACCAAGAACCCGCAGCTCTCTGCCGACGGCTCGCACTACGAGTGGCCCTCGCTGACCCGAGCAGAGCTTGGTAGCTGCGAAGTGCGCCTCCTGGCCTCTCCCGTCGCGGGAAGCACGGGAGACAACTTCCAGGTCGTCATCGATGCGGCCTGGCTCGATATCTACGGCCGCGAGACGCCGCGCCCGGACGAGGTCACTCATCTGGACGTCGCGAAGACGCCTGCCGGGGGGCTGGAGCTCAGCTTCGACACCCTGGGCCCGGATGCGACCTACAACGTCTATTTCGGCACGCTCGCCCCGCTCCACGCGGAAGGCGTCTACGATCACGGAGAGGACAACGCCGCGCCGCGGCAGTGCGATGTCAGCACCTCATCTGCCGGACCCGATCGCCTCGAGACCGAGATCGCCCCCGGCGACACGCCGTCCTCGAGCGCCTACATCCTCGTGACCGGAATGGTCGACCAGGTGGAGAGCCCCGCGGGCTTCAACTCCGGCGGAGAAGAGCGAGACCGCGCCCAAAACACCTGCGAGTAGTCCACCCGCCGCGTTCTTCCCCCCCTCCGGGACACCCGCGGGATTCAACTCCGGCGGAGAGGAGCGAGACCGCGCCCAAAACACCTGCGAGTAGTCCATCCGCCGCGTTCTTCCCCCCCTCCGGGACACCCGCGGGTGAAACCCGGCGTCGCGCCAAGCGAGGCCGGACCTCCGGCGCGGGACTCACACCCGGCCGCGCCAGACCTGGAAGCGCGGAGTTTCCAGGAGGAGCTCTGCCCGGCGGAAGCTGCGGTGGTAGAGCTTGCCGATGCCCACCGTGCGCTGGGTCACCGTGACGAGGACGCCCCGGGGACGCAGATGATGCTTGGCCTGACGTAGCAGCTCCTCGCAGGCGCGGTAGTCTTCATCCTTGCCCCGATGGATCGGGGGGTTGCTCAGGACGAGATCGAAGGCGGTGCCCGGCTCCACCGCGCGCCAGCCGTCGGAGAGGATGAGCCGCGCCCCCGGCAGGTTCTCACCCGCCGCGGCGAGTGCGACAGCATCCACGTCGAGCAAGTGAAGCTCGGAATCCGGCGCGCGATGCCTTGCCACCAGGGAAATCACGCCGTGCCCGCAGCCGAAGTCAAGGATCTTGCCTCCCATGTCGACGGAATCCAGAACCTCGAGGAGACACGCACTGCCCTCGTCGAGCCGCCCGGAGGCAAAGACCCCCGGCCAGCTCACCAGTTCCACGAGTTCCGTCCTGGACGATCCCAGCGGCACTTCGACTCGCAGCGTCTCCTTCCACTGATCGGGACTCGCGCGCCATACGGTTCCGGGGCGGGGCGAGCAGGCCTCGAGAACGCGCGTCCTATGCTTGGTGAGGCGTGTCCGCACCCTGCTGAAGAGACCCTCGAGCCGGCTGACGGCCGAGCGGATTCCCTCGTCGTTGGCTCCGTAGACAAAGAGGCGCCCCTCCTCCCGCAGACGCGCAGACACGAGCTGCACCTGCATCGCGAAGGTGGCCCAGTCCCGCGGCAATCGCACCGTAGCGTCCTGGTACGATCCGGCCGGGGGCCAGGCCGTCGCGTCCTGTCCATCCCAGGCCCTTCGTCTCCAGGGGGTCCACGCGGTACCCAGCGAATCGAAGAGAGCTTCAACTCGGGCCCCCTGGTCGTCGACGACAAGAACGCCGCCCGGGAACTCCTCCCCCGCCAGACAATCCGCCGCCACGCCGGAGACCACGCCTTCGCGATCACCCGCACGTGCGTTGAGTCTGCCGGGTCTTGCCACGACACGCGCCTCCGGTCTTGCCGTGCGCCAGTCTACACGGATCAAAGAAGGCCGTGGGGATTCCAGGAAAGCTGCCCAGCTCAAGGAAGGTCGGGCGGCGCATAGAAGCTCCGCGGCGCAAAGAAAGTGCATGGATCAGGAAAGGCCGCGCAGACCTGAAGAAGGCTGCACAGCTCAACGCAGGGGAGAGGAAGGGCACAAGCGGCTACAAACCAGCGGGCCTCACCTCGTCTGCGAGGGGAGCAGCTCCGCCGTCACGCCGGATCTGCGGAAACCAGGCCTCGATGTTCAGCCGGCCGGACTCGAGATCCTCTTCCACCGCGAGACGCGCGTCGTAGTACGAGAGCGGACGAATCGCTTCGAAGAGTGCCGCCGGCTCCAGACGCCAACGGTCCTTGACGGGCCAGTGAAGATGCAGGAGGTAGTGCTCCTCCTCGCTCCGTCCCTCGATGCAGAGCGTTCCCCCCACCTGTCCCCTGCGGAAGACAAGCTTGAGCAGCTTCGTGATCCCGTTGACGAAGTCGAAGGGACGAACGGCCACCTTGCCGGCACCGGTTTCTTCATCGAGATCGAGCTCGATCGCTCCCGCCTCGAGCTTTGGGGCGAACTCGGAAGAGAGCAGCCAGCGAAGGATCGGCGGAAGATCCGCGACCACCCGTGGCCGCACCTGGTCCCGCATCTCGGCGATCCGCTCGCCGAGTTCGTGGGCGAGGCGGCCAGACTCGGTCCATGCCTCGCGAGGCAGTTCCCCAGCGTGGAAGCTGGCCTTCTCCAGCGCGGAGGCAAGTTCGGTGTTGAGGCTATCGATGGCGCCAACCTGCTCCTGACTCAGTCCACTGTCCCCGGCGCTGACGACGACGTCGGCAGCTCGGTCCAGCACGCCACCGAGCACGGCGGAACCCGCCGTACGCAGGCGGCTGGAGAGACGCTCGCTCAAGGGTTGTGAGCTGTCGAGGTTCGCGCAGAGGAAGCTCAGGGACTCAAGATCGGTCCGGGCCCAGGCGTTTCCTTCGAAATCGGCGCTCGACTGCCAGAAACTCCGTAGCGCGGTCTCAATGCGGGCCTCATCGTGATCAAGCTGCTCATGGGCTCGACTGCGGCGCTCCATGATGGATTCCACCAGCAGACGCCCGAGCACGGCCACGATCGTGACGAGACAGGCCAACCCAAGACTCTCGACAAGAGTGAAGCGGCCAACCAGACACAAAGCCCCGACCAGAAGGCCAACTCCCATCTCACCCGTGAAACGGGCGAGCGCTCCGATCACCTCCGGCAGGTCCCACCCGCCCGCATGAGGCATCTTCATCCAGATCAACACGCCCATCCTCCAGGACCCGGCTTCGGCCCCCCAGCCTGCCGGATATCGAAGTGAGGGCACTCGTTCCCCCTGACTGATTGCGAAACTATGTACGGCGACCGGGCTCGCCGGACAAGCTCTTTAGCAATGAATACTTAGAGGATTGCGATGAACTTCGCATGGGATCAGATCATCCCGAAAAGGTCCAGTCAGGAACGGATGGATCAGCCCCATCCTCATCGTCGCTGCCGACGTCGCCCCCCCGGGTCCCAGGCCCGGCGGAACGCCCCTCCCCTGCACCTCGGATCAGTCCCTCGGCCGCGAGAACAGGATCCAGTCCCTGGAAGAGCCGACCCTCGACGGACACCGCAGGAACACCGCACACGCCGCGCTTCGCAGCGCGCGCGCTGACCCGCGCGAGGATCTCCGGCATGCGGGAATCTGCCAGACCCGCACAGAGCGCTCGCTCCGGGACCGCGACGCCCTTGCCCGCCTCCACGGCGGTCGACACATCCTCGGGATCAGCTCCGTCAACCCAGATCGCACTCCAGAGAGACTCCGCCACGGCCGCCATCGCCTCCTGCCCCGAGCGATCTCGGACAAACAGACAGGTTTCAAGGAGTTGGCTCGCGTCAAAGGGGTAGCTGCGCGGTACGCGGAATCGCACGCCGAGGCGCTCGGCAGCCCGCTCGACATCCGGCCACAGATAGCCCTCGAGCGACGCGCGTGGTCCACCGGGAGAGTCCTCGGTGAACGCCAGAGAGTTGACTGCTTCGAGAGTCAAGACGGCCTCGACCTCCTTGCACGCACGGGGGATTCGCGTGGCCGCGAGATAGGCGTAAGGATCGAGAAAGTCGAAGTAGAAAACGACGTGCCTGGGCGCCGAGACTCTGCTGGGGAGATTCATGGTCTAGCCAAGATACGCTGGCTTTGCCCAGGAAGCCCCAATACCGTTAAGTTAAGAGTCAAGAGCGTCTGCCGAAAGCGTAGGGACCAGCCGGCTGGTCCCTACAGGCTGGTCCCTACGCATTCGAGCCTTAACTTCATTGCATTGCGGGAAGCCCGCCTGCGACGAACTCTCTCAGCATGGTGGACGGTACGCGACTAACCCCAGATATCATCCCAGTTTGCCCCAGCATCTGCACGACGCACGTTGTTCGGCCCAAAGAGGCTTCCGCAGGCTTAGCCGCCACTGTTCGCATCTGATCCGAATTGCCCCCAAAGCGCCAGGGCTCAGATAAGAACTTGCTGCGCTGGCGCGAGGACCGTAAATCTTCCTTGGGACGTATTCGCGTTGGTGCCGGGGACTGGATCACTGCTTGTATGGGGATCCCTTCTTTTTGGAGGGGTCTTGAGGTGAAACAGCACTCTTGTACCGAAATGAGACCGACCCCTCATTCGCGTCCTCATCTTTCCGCCGCGGGGGGCAACACGAGATGACGTTTTTCACTCGCCGCACTGCGGTGACGCGAGAGGTGTGTCAGTGACTTGCCAGCGGCCACGTGGTCTAGCGTTTCTTGCTCTGATCGTTGCCATCGTCATGGCGATGCCGGCTTGGGCCGTCGTCCCGCCGAAGGATCCCACCCGGGAAATCCCGCCGAATGCCCTGGCAAAGATCCGGGATAATCGCGACACGGCTTTCCAGCCAGCGAACCCACTGGCAGGTGTCGTTCCCGGCAACGTGAGTGCTCGCAAGACGGCTGGCGCGCTCACGCTGAGCACTTTGTCAGGCACCTTCGACTACGCGGTGCTTCCGGCCAAGTACCTAGATAGCGGTGCGGACCCGTGGCCCCCGACCGAGCTCGAGAACGAGCTCTTCCAGCAGGGTTATTCCGGCCTCGGCCGTCCGGGCTCGCTTCGCGACTACTTCGATGAAGTCTCCTACAACAACTACCAGGTGAACGGCACGGTCCACGACTGGGTGACCGTGAGCCAGAATGGCAGCTTCTACTTTGGTGGCTCGGAATGCCACGGGCTGTGCGCCAGCACAACCGAGTCCGCGGCAGGCTTCGTCGATGAGGTCATCGGCCTGAATGACGCCACGGTGGACTTCTCGCTCTACGACAACGACGGTCCGGATGGACTGGCCAACTCCGGTGACGACGATGGCGTCGTCGACCTGCTCGTCATCGTTCAGCCCAACGCGGGCGGCGAGTGCGGCATCAGCGAACTCTGGTCTCACCTGGGGCGCTACTCGGACACCTTCACCTCTTCGTATGCAACCGGCGACGCGGCCTTCGGGGGCGGAAACATCCTGATCGAGGACTACATCGTCGTCCCTGCCCTGGACTGCGACGGATCCAGCCTCGTCACGATCGGCCCCTTCGCGCACCTCTTCGGCCTGCATCTCGGCCTTCCGCCACTCTGGGACCGGGATGGCACATCCCGCGGCGTCGGTGCCTGGGATGTCATGGCGCGCGGGCTCTGGGGAGGAAACGGCCTCTCCGCAGATCGGCCAGTCCATCCGAGCGCCTACTCCAAGGCGCTCCTCGGCTGGACCATCCCCCAGGTCGTTTCCGGGCTGGAAAGCGGTGCCTCCTTCCCCGCGGTCGAATCCACCTCCCACGCCCGCGAGTTCCGCCGCAGTGCGGCGTGTAGCCACGAAGAGTCCTTCCTGCTCGAGAATCGCCAGAACACCGGCTTCGATCTCCTGCTGCCCAGCAACGGCCTCATGATCTGGCATGCGGACGATCGCGAGAATCACGGCGACAACGAAGCGCGGCCGCGCCTGGCGCTGGTCCAATCGGACGCCCGTTACGGGCTCGAGAACGGCCGGAACGACGGCGACAACGGCGATCCTTGGCCCGGCATCCTCGGTCGTGCCTCTTGGCGAGATGTCACCGATCCCTCCTCTGCGCGCTGGGATGCGCGGCCGAGCGGGGCGGCGGCGAACGCGATTTCACTCAGCGCCGACCCGATGACTGCCGATCTGTCGCAGTTTACAGACCCGGAACCACACATCACCTCCGTGACCGTCGATGACGCACTGCCCGGCCAGGGCGACGCGGATGGCGCGATCGACCCCTTCGAGACGGTGCGTCTTTCCGTGGCCCTCTCGAACGAGGGACAGGTTGATGCCACGGCGGTCAGCGGAACCCTCACACTCAATCCCACAGTCGCTGGCGTCACCATCACGGATGGCAGCGCATCATGGCCGGACATCGATCCCTGTGGTGCCTCGAGCACGGCGGACTTCGACGTCTCCCTCGATGCCAGTGTCGCTTGCGAGACCGAACTCAACTTCGAACTCGCCCTGAGTTACAGCGAGGGAAGCAAGACACTGAGCTTCACACAACGGGTCGGCAAGTTCTTCACCTCGGATGCGCTGCGTCTGACGACCGCAGCGGTCGACACCGGCCCCGCACGCGTCGCCTCGACCGGCAGCGTCGCCGGAGTGACGTATCATGTGCCCTCCGCCGGACGCGACGTAATCCGCATGGCCCGTGTCGACACGTCTGGCACCCTGCTCTCGACCACGGATATCAGTGCGGCAACAACCGGTGACGCGCGTCACCCAGATGTCGCCTGGAACGGTTCGGAGTACGGCGCCACGTGGGACGACGATCGCGATGGAACGCTCGAGATCTACTTCGCACGAGTCGACAGCGACGGCAACCGGGTTGGGAGTGAGCTGCGCGTCACCACCAGTAGCGGTGCCTCCTCCCATCCACGCCTCGCCTGGAATGATGTCGACAGCGAGTGGGGTATCGTCTGGGCCGACGAGCGCAACGGAAACAGCGACGTCTACTTCGCCCGTGTGAGCAGCGGCGGCGCGAAGGTCGGCTCCGATGTGGCCATCTCGAGTACTGCGGGGAGCGAGGAGTACGCCGACATCGCGTGGAATGGGACCCGTTTCGGCGTCGCGTGGCAGGACGATGCACTCGGAGAGTGGACGATCTACTTCACCTCGACGAACACTGCCGGAACACCACAGATCACCCCTCGCCGCCTCGAGGAAGAGGCGGGGGACTCCGTTTTCCCTGCCATCGCGTACAACGGGACCGGCCTGCTCTTCGGCATTGCCTACATCGACTACTACGACAACAAGACGCGCACGATCATTCGCTCGTCGCGCTCCGATCCGGACGGCCTGCAACCGATTCAGGTCAAGACCATCAACGATGGCATGGGTCGCGCCGAAAGCGTGGATCTCGACAGCGACGGCAGTTCCTACTTCGTCTCCTGGGTCGACCACCGCGATGGCCATCGCACGATCCGTCTTTCGCGCACCGACGACCGCTTCAATCCCCAGCTGGATGCGCTTCTCGTCGACGCGGACGCATCGTACGGCCAAGTGACGGGCGTGGACTACGGCAATGGACAGGTCTTCGCCGCCTGGATCAAGGAAGATGCCTCGACCCACCGCTTCGACGCCTACGCCCGCGGGATGAACACGAGCTTCGAATGCGGACGGGACGATGACGGTGACGGGGTGGACCAACCGGGGGACAACTGCCCGCAGATGGTCAACCCGGACCAGCTGGACGCGGACAACGACGACTGGGGCGACGTCTGCGACTGCGACGATGTCGACCCGAACGTGAATCCGGGCGAAACCGAGACGATCTGCGACAACATCGACAACGATTGCTCCTCCGGCAGTCCGGATGCTCCTGACGCCGACAGCGACGGGGTCGACCTGTGCGATGTCAGCGATATCAACAATCCCGACGGTGTGGGCGTCGACTGCGACGACACCGACCCGATCAACTACCCCGGCAACACGGAAGTCTGTGATGGGCAGGACAACGATTGCGACGCAACAATCGACGAGGACTTCCCCGTTCTGACCTGGTACCGTGACGCGGATCTCGATGCTTATGGTGACCCAGTCGTCACCTTGGACACCTGCGATGGAAACCAGCAGGGATATGTCGCCGACAACACCGACTGCGACGACACCCGCGCGGATGTCAACCCCGGGGAAGTCGAGGCCTGTGACGATGGCGCGGACACCGACTGTGACGGCTCGATCGACGAGACGACCGGCGACCGCTACATTGCGACGACGGGTTCGGATGCGGGCAACGAGTGCGAGGACTCCGGCGCGCCCTGCTTGAGTCTCAACCACGCGATCCACGTCGCCTGCGACAACGAGAAGGTCTGGGTCAACGAAGGCAGCTACACCGAAGACATCATCGTCGACCATCCGGTGAAAGTCGATAATATCGGCCTCGCCTCGCAGACCTACATCGACGGAACGGGCACGGGCGACGTGGTGCAGATCCTCTCGAGCAATGTGAATTGGGACGGCGTCAACGCACGGGGCGCGGCATCCCACGCCTGTTTCCGTCTCGGGGACAGCAGCCACAGCGGCCTGCGCGGGATAACTCTTGCCAACACCTCGGCCACCGCCTGCGCCGTCGGTGTCATCGTCGACTCGACCGGCGTGACGGGCGACTGGAACCGCATCCTGGCGATGGACATCGCGAGCAATGTCACGGATGGCTCTCCGGACACCGGCCTCGGGGTTCTGTTTGCCGGGGGCAACGGCCGCATCGAGCTCAAGTCCGGCTGGATCCGTAGCAACGCGAGCAGCGCCGTCCGCGTGGCGACGCCCCCCGAAGGGGCGGAGAACAAGACCCTCGTGATTGTCGGGAATCGCATCTACGAGAACGGCGCGGACGCCGCCGCGGATTCGCATACGGCCATTGAAATACACGACGCCTCCGACGTGCGCATCGAGGGCAATCGCATCTACAACAACACGGCCTCCGGGAACCTGGGCCGCGCCGTGACGATCGATGCCCTCAACGGCGGCAACTTCTATTGCAACCGCATCGAGGGCAACAACGAAGGCTTGCTGCTGACGGGAGGGGCCACCGGCATCGGCGTCCTGCACAACAACTTCCAGGACCAGACCGGCACCGCGTTCGAGATCGCGGTGACGAGCGGGAGCGCCACGCTCTTCAACGAAAACAAGGTCCACGGCAATGGGGCCGGCGTGGACCATGCCGGAGACGGCACCCTCGACGCCCGCCACAACTGGTGGGGTACGGATGATGGCCCGGGCGGCAGTGGCCCTGGAAGCGGCGACTCCATCAGCGGGTCGCTCGACAGCAGCAACTTCATCGCCCGCAACATCGCCCCGATCCTCGCGCGGCGGCCCACGGACTTTGGTTGGTCCGAGGGCGTCTCCGCCTGCCGGGAGAAGATCCAGAACGCGATCAACAACGCGGCCTACGGCGACCTGATCATCGTCGGCGAAGGACAATACCGCGAGCACATCACGATGGACAAGGTCCTCGACATCGAGGGTATTTCCGGCGGCGGCGGATGTTCGCCGACGGAGATCGACGGCCGCCAGTCGGGAGGCTCGCACCTGGCCGCCATGACGATCAGTGACGTCGACCAGATCATGCTCACAAACCTGACGATCCGCTCCTCTGGTGAGGGGACGGCCTGCGGAAGCGCCTCCGGCGACGAGATCGGCCTGGATCTGCACAACGTCGACAACTCCAACTTCACGAATCTCTGCCTGAAAGAGAACGGCGTGACCGAGCTGCGCGTCTACGGTGACTCGGACGGAAATCACTTCCAGGACCTCGTCATCGACGGAATGATCCGCCTCGACGACGGCACCGACGTCTGCGGTCATCGCTCCCGCGAGGGTCTCCTCATCGACGGGGGGCCGGCCTGCGAAGGAGGCCCGGGAGCGATTGCGGACAACAACAGCTTCGACAATCTCGAGGTCAACTACAACGCACGCAGTGTCGTTATTCGGCTCGCCAATGGCACCGAGATCAAGAACAGCTCAATCACCGCGTCCCCGGCAGCGGCCTGGGACGGGGGCACCTTCGCCGCCGGCGTCATGATCGAGATGGCCAACAATACGACACTCGCCGACAACACGATCGGCGCCGGAGAAGAGAACGAGGGTATCCGGGTCGCTGGACGCGACGCAGCCTCCTGCGTCACGGAGGGAACAGACAGTACGAACACGACGATCAGCGGAAACGAGGTTCGCGATACTCTGGACAGCGGCATCCGCCTCTACAAGCAGGGCGGTGACCCCGGCTCCCCGATCAACACCCAATTGAGCTGCAACAACATTCACAGTAACGACACCGGCGTTCTCACGAACTACGTCGGCGCTTCGCCTGCGAATGAGGTGCACGACTCGGACATTCAAGACAATGTGACGGGCCTGCACAACACCGGGATTCACACCCTCACGGCGACCGAGAACTACTGGGGAGCCGCCGACGGACCCTCCGGTTCGGGACCGGGCAGCGGAGACGCGATCTCCGGCGCGGTGACCTATAGCCCCTGGAGAAGCAACTCCGTCCGCACCGACGATGACGCGGACAGCTACGCGGAGTGCGAGGGCGACTGCGATGACGCAAACGACGCGATCAATCCCGACGCCACGGAGCTTTGCGACGACATCGACAACAACTGCGACGGATCGATCGACGAGGGTCTTCCGACGAACACCTACTACCGCGACGCTGACGGCGACACCTACGGCGATCCCGGCGTGACCATCGAGGACTGTGCGGACACGGCGCCAACAGGTTATGTCGCGGACAACACGGACTGTGACGACACCCTCGACACCGTACATCCGAACGCCACGGAAGTCGCGTGCGACAACATCGATCAAGCCTGTGATGGCAGCGGCAACGAGGCCCCCGACGGCGACACGGACGGCTACGATCAATGCGACCCGGCCGACCCTTACGACGGAGACGGATTGGCCGCCGACTGTGACGACTCGCTCGGCAGCGTGCACCCCGGTGGCACTGAGATCGCCTGTGACGGCCTGGACCAGGACTGCCTGGACGGAGACCTCACGCCAGACGTGGATAACGATGGCGCGGACATCTGCGGCTCCTCCGACGCCAACAATCCCGACGGGATCGAAGCGGACTGCGATGATGGCGATCCTGCGCGCGCCCCGCACCTGGACGAGATCTGCGACAGCATCGACAACGACTGTGATGACACGGCGGACGAGGGCCTTCCGCTGAATACCTACTATCGGGATCAGGATGAGGACAACTACGGCGATGCCGGCAACTCGACGGAGGTCTGCGATCTAACGCCTCCGGGCGGCTACGTCACCGACAGCAGCGACTGCGACGATACGAACGACCAGGTTCATCCCAACGCGACCGAGAACTGCTCGGACAACGTGGATAACGACTGTGACAGCAGCATGGACGCGGCGGACGCCACCTGCTCGGTCCTCGAGACCGCAATGCTCCGCTTCCAGGCCGGCAGCAAGATCGTGCTCGAGTGGGACGCGGCCACCGGTGCGGACTCGCACGCCTTGTACCGCGGATCGATCCCCGACACCGGCCTCGTCAGCCTGGACCACTTCTGCGCGGGGACCGAGATCAACGGAACGAGCGCCCAAGACAGCGACACGCCCCTCGTGGGAGAAGGCTTCTACTACCTGTCCACCGGACTCTCGGTGAACAGCGGCTCCGGCGAGATCGCCGCAGGCCCCCTGGGATCGAACTCTGCGGGAGCTTCCCGCCCCGACTCCAGCGAGATCGCCTGCGGTCCCCGGGTCTATGTGGATCCCGATGCCGCAGGCTCCGGAAACGGCCTCAGCTGGGCTGACGCTTACACGACCGTCAGTTCGGCTCTCTCCCATTCGAAAGCCAGTGACCGGGGCCTCGAAGTCTGGATCAAGGGCACCGTCACCGACAGCTCGGGGTCCTGGCTCAAGGGCGCCACACGAGCCGGTGCGCGCTTCCTGGGCGGCTTCGCCGGTACCGAAACGGATCTTTGGCAGCGCAATCCCACGGTCAATCCCACCGTGTTGCGCGGCGGCGGCGCGGGCCATGTCCTGCGCGTGAGCGACACCAGTGCGGTGATCGATGGCCTGACCCTCGAGAACGCGGCCACGGGCCTGATCGCTTCCACCACCGCACGCCTCGAGGCGCGAGGCGTGACCTTCCAGCAACTCAGCAGCCAGGGCGTTGACGTGGACGCCGACCGCAGCGCGGGCTCCAGGCTCTTCGTCTCGCAGAGTTCTTTCGACAACTCATCCGCCCAAGGCATCCGCGCGATCGTCAGCGAGGGCACCCTCAGCGGTGCGATCACGCAAAACAGCTTCACCGGCAGCAGCGATGCGGCTGTGAGGCTCGAGGCGCGCCCGGGACTCTTCGACGCACACTGCGAACTCGGCGTCATCGCGAACACGATTCAAGGCGGCAACTTCGGCATCGTGCTCGGCGCACATCTCGTCGATAAGGCGCTCAGCGCCACGGAGACCTCGCTCGTTTCATCGAACCTGGTCTACGATACGAGTTCAGACGCCATTCGGGTCGAAGCCTCCGGCGACTACAGCAGCGAGGCCGCCGCAGCCCAGGCCCGCTCGGCACCGCTGATCATCCTGAACACCCTCAGCGACGGCGGCGACGCAGGTCTCGTCTGCTCGGCCACCCGCACGGACACGACCGCCGATCCCTCCCTGCATCGTGTGGAGGCCGTCCCGGAAATCTGGGACAACCTGATCACCTTCCTGGTCGGCAACGGCATCGAGGAATCCGCGGACGATGTTGTCGCCAACCTCGTCGCCGACCCGCTCGTGGTCGGCAACGACCTCCACGGCAACGGCGCACTCTACCTCGACGAAGGTGCCACGACCCTGCCCGCCATCGCCGATGTCAACGCCCTGTCCGGAAACAGCGACAACCAGGACAGCGACCCCCTCTTCACCAACCGCCCCACGGACGACTACACCCTCGCGTCCGGCTCCCCCGCCATCGACCAGGCCCACACGAACGCCCCTGCATCGGCCAAGATCGATGTCAGCGGAGGACCGCGCACCAAGGACGGCGACAGCGACGGCACGGCCACGGCGGATCTAGGAGCGCACGAACGCTGATCTGGAGCCTCCATGCAGAGTCCGGGTGGCTGCAGGCATGCGGCCGCTTTGATCCTGGAGTGTCTGTGTTGGTACGGGATCCCAAGTCAGGGAACGCGAATTGATCGCCACCTCTTCGCGAGGTGCGCATCGGGCAGACTGTTCTGCCCCCTGGGAGTCTCACGAGAGACCTTACGGGACCGATCGTCCGGAGCTTCCCTCGCGATGGCCTCACCGCAAGCCGTGCTCGTCCAGCTTGTTGTAGAGATGGCTGCGAGTCAGTCCGGCGCGGCGGGCCGCCTCGGAGAGATTCGATCCATGCTGCTGTACGAGCTGTGAGAAGTACATTCTCTCAAACGCCACCCTCGCCGAGCGGAAATCCTCCTCGAGGCCGAGAACCATCTCTGCCCCAACGGTATCCGCGCCATCCCGCACTTCGGCAGGCAGCAGACCCGCATGAAGAATGCTGCTTCTCGAAAGCGCAACCGCCCTCGCCAGCACGTGTTGCAGCTCTCGCACGTTGCCCGGCCAGGAGTAAGCGATCAGCAAGCGAGCCACTTCCAGGTCAAAACCCATACAGGGCTTGCTCTGCGCCCGTGCCGCCTGCTTGAGCATATGCTGCGCAAGGGAGAGGATCTCTTCCCGACGCTCTCGCAACGGAGCGACCTCCACCACAGCCCCCGCCAGCCGATGATAGAGATCCCGGCGAAAGCTTCCCTTGCCAGCCATCTCCAGCAAGTCCTGGTGGGTCGCAGAAACCACCCTCACATCCACCGGGATCGGCGTCGGTGCCCCGACGGGCCGCACGAGTCCTGTCTCGAGAACCCGGAGCAGCTTCGGCTGCAGGCCCGGCGGCAGATCCCCCACCTCGTCAAGGAAGAGCGTTCCACCGGACGCTGTGCGGAAGC
>JANTFM010000031.1 GCA_024763475.1 Acidobacteriota bacterium
TCTCGGTGTCGCGCGACGGATGCTGGCGGGTTCACAAGTGTACGAGACGGTGCACCTCTTGAAGGTGTCCCGCGAGCTGGTGACGCTTCTCAGACAGCTCGACCCGGACCGCTATCTCGAGCTTGGAGCGGAGTGGGTGCGCTTTCCCGAACTGGATGGGGTGATCGATGCCATCGATGGTCACCTCTCACCGTCCGGCGAGGTTGAGGACAACGCGAGCGCCGAGCTGGCCCGGCTGCGCCGGGAGGTCCGGCAGCTCTCGGAACGCCTGGGTGGAGTCCTTGAGGCGCTGGTCAAGGCGGAGTGGAACACACCAGTCCTGAGGGACTCCTTCGTTACCGTACGAAACAACCGTTTCGTTTTGCCAGTCCGCACCGATACGCCTCGTCGTTTCCATGGCATTGTCCACGGTCGGAGCTCGACGGAAAAGACGCTCTTTGTCGAGCCGATCGAGACCGTGGAGATCAACAACCAGCTCGTGCGCTTGCGCGATGAAGAGGAGGCGGAGGTCGAGCGCATCCTCCTCGCATACACGGATCTGCTTCGAGGGTGCCGCGACGAAATTGCCACGACCGCCGAGTTGCTCGGCGAGATGGACCTCCTCGAAGCGACCGCCATCTGGGCCGAAAGAGTGAATGCCTGCCGTCCCGAGCTGATCGATGCCGGAGGCTTGCAACTTGTTCAAGCCCGGCATCCCGTTCTCGAGGCGAGCCTCGAAGCGACGCCCGGAGGAGGGAGCATCGTTCCTCTCGACGTGGATATGCCAGGGGAACTCCGCGCTCTCGTGATCTCCGGACCGAATGCCGGAGGGAAGACCGTAGCTCTAAAGACGATCGGTCTGCTGACCCTGATGGCGCACGCCGGCTTGCCGGTTCCGGCGGCGAGTGCTCGGATTCCCCGCTTCCGGATGCTCCTCGTCGATGTGGGGGACGATCAGTCGATCGAGGACGGATTGTCGACCTTCTCGAGTCATATCCGCACCTTGGCCGAGATGTTGAAGAGCGTGCGGTCTCCCGCGCTGGTGCTGGTGGACGAGATCGGCACCGGCACGGATCCGGCGGAGGGGGCTGCCCTGGGAACGGCGATCGTGGATGAACTGCTGAAGGCTGGCGCCTACGTGGTGGCGACGACTCACCACCAGGCGCTGAAGACCTGGGCCTATCGTACCGAGGGGGTGCTGAACGCCGCATGCGCGTTCGACGAGACGACTCTGCGTCCGACCTACCGCCTCGTCCCCGGAGTCGCCGGGGCGTCGATTGGCCTGACCATGGCGGAGCAACTGGGCCTACCTGCCGATGTTGTGGAGAACGCGCGCAAGCGACTGGATCCCGCCGGCGTTGATGTGACGCGCGCTCTGGAATCCGTACGCGCTCTCGCGGGAGATCTGGAATCGCAGCGTTCCGAACTCGTCGATCGCCGCCGGGAGCTCGAGCAAGAGCACCGCGAGCTCATGATTCGGGGCCGGGAGAAGGAAGCAAAGCGCCAGGAGCAGTGGTCACGACGCATGGACGAGTTGATGCGGGCCTTCCGCAAAGAGTCGATGCGGATGATCTCGAAGATGGAGGATGCGAAGGATCGCCGGGCACTCGAGAAGGAACGCTCGCGCCGGGAGCGAGAGCTGAAGCAGAGCTTCGCCGCGGAGCTTCGCGCGGGGGTCCGGGTCGACCCCGCCCCGGCCGATTGGCGGGCGAAGGAGGGCGACCGTGTGCTGGTGGCGACCCTCGCACGTGAAGGTACGATTCGGCGTCTGGAGTCGGGCAAGGCCGAGGTCCTGCTCGGCCGATCCCTCTTCACTGTCGCCCTCTCCGACCTGAGGCCTGCGGGAGAGGCAGACGAAGCGGGACAGCCGAGCGGTGAACTCAAGCGGCCCGTGCTTCCCGAAGGCGTGACGGCGAAGGTACGAGACAAGATCGTTCCAGGAGAGCTCCATCTCATCGGTTTCCGTGTTGAGGAGGGGCTCGCCGCACTCGAGAAATACCTCGATGACGCGAGCCTCGCGAGCCTGCGTGAGGCCCGGATCGTCCACGGATTGGGAACGGGTCGCCTGCGCCAGGCGGTTCGTGCTTTCCTTGACGAGCATCCGGACGTCCTCTCGTGGCGGGACGGTGAGCAGCGAGAGGGCGGGGCGGGAGCCACGATCATCACGCTGGAGGACGAGTGACTCAGGCGGTGCCGCGTCCGGCCTGGCCGCATCGCGCGGTCCACGTGGCCGCACGACGCCTCGCGTTCCTGCGCCACCGGGCGCGTCGTGGCTGCGTGACCGTGGATGGGGTTCCGATCGCCTGGGCCGAGAACGGCAGTCCGGATGCGCCACCGGTTCTCCTGCTGCATGGACTCCGGGGTGAGATCACGGCGATGCTGCCGGTGGCGACCGCGCTTGCTTCCAGGGGATTTCGTGCGATCTCGATTGACCTCCCCGGCCACGGCGATTCCCCCGAGCTCGGACGCCGCTTGACCATTCCCGTGGCGGCCCAGTTACTGCGGGGGGTGGTCTCAGGACTCGGACTGAAGCGGCCCCACCTGCTGGGCCATTCGATGGGGGGTTGGATATCGGCATGGGCTTGTCTCGAAGAGCCGCGCACGTTCTGTTCTCTCTCCTTGATCGCCTCTGCCGGCTTTGTCTTTGATGCGCCTCCGCGGGAGCTCCTTCTGCCGACGACGACCGAGAACGCGCGGAAGATGCTCCCACGACTCTTCGCCCATCCACCCCGCCTTCCCGCCATCGCCTTGTACTTCTCGTCTCGCAGGAAGGTGGCCGCAGACTATGAACTGCTCGAATCCGCGTTGAGTGGAGAATTTCTTCTCGAGAGTCGACTCGCCGGACTCGCGGTCCCGGCTTTGGTCATCTCTGCTGAAGAGGATCGCCTCATCCCACCGTCGACGGGGCGCGAGATGGCGGCCATGTTGCCGGGAAATCGCTACCTTGAGCTCCCCGGGGCAGGCCATATGCTGATTTGGGAGAAGACGGAAGACCTGGCGGACGCGGTTTCGGCGTTCCTGCGCATGTGCTGACTTGGCTGAAGACGAGAGAAGTGACGAAGGCTGTTTCGGCGTTCCCGCGATCGAGTTCTTGAGCCGGCAGCTCATGCGGTGTCTCGGTGTTCTGCGGCAGAGTTGGGGCTAGAGTAGCGGCGCCAGGAAGGGGTCGGATCGGAGTTCGGCGGCAGCGCCTGGGGATCCTTCGAGTGCGAGGACTACGGGGTTCGTGGCATCGATGGCCTTCGCACGAGACAGGGCCGCTTGAGCGTCTGCGCTTCGGCCGGTCTTTTGCAGGGCCAGAGCGAGGGCCGCTTGGACATCCGCGCGAGTCACTTGCTCGCGACTGAGGCGCTCGAGGGTTGCGAGCGCCTCGCTGCGCCGCCGGGGGTTTCCCACGAGGAGCAGGGCGAGACTCATCGCCATATCGACGTGATTGGGGCTGGCGGAGAGGCCCTGTTCGAGCTCCTTGGCCGCGTCGGCTCGCCGCCCTTGGGCTGCGGCTCTCTGCGCTTTGAGCAGCCGCTGTTTCGCGATCGTTTCGGGATTGACAGCCGCCGGTCGCTTGTGACGGTCTTCCCAGCGTTTCCTTGCGCGGGGGTCCGTGAGGACGCCGAGCGCCTCGTGGACCAGTCGAAACACGGACTCGATTCGATCATGGTAGGCAGAGAGCGGGCCTTCGCGGAAGCGATCGGGATGAAAGCGTCGTACGGTGCGGTAGTAAGCGCTACGAACGACGTCCTTGTTCGCAGAGGGTTGCACTCCGATCACTCCGGCCAGATTCTCGGACTCGGCAAGAAGCAGCCAGCGCTTGAGTTCATCTTCTGTGACGTCCTCGAGAGCCTCCTTCGAGCTTTCCGGGGGGGCCGCGGCTGCCGCTGCGAGCTTCGCGGGAGCCAATAGATCGGCTGCGAGAAGCGCTGAGAGCGTGGGCGACGGGCTTGCGGAGGCGCCCTCGTTGAGGGTGGAGGTCGCCACCGGGTCTGCGCAGCGGCGAATCAGTGTCAGCTCCGTCTCGTTGAGTCCGAGCTCGCTGCCGACGGTTCCGGGGTCCACGCGGGAGACGATGACATCGGGAGCATGCAAGGGACGCCGGCGCGTCGCCGTCTGGACCCGAGCCAGAGCGAGAGCGGCGGCCGTCGCATGCAGCTGCGCCCGTGGTTCATCGCCGAGCTGGACTCTGCCGGGAAGGATCTTGTAGCTGCATTTCGGCCACGCTGCGTTCTCTTCCAGTACTTCGAGAAGGTGTACTTGCAGGAGTTCCTGCATTTGGCCGGACGAGACCATGCCGAGGCGCATTGCGGCACCGGCCGTCAGGGGCGTCGAGGCGAGGGAGGGCAGGGCACTCTCGAGTTCAGGTCCAGCCGGCACGTCGCTGCGCTCTGTCACGATGAGCCAGTCGAGGAAACGATCATCCCTTGCGTTCGAGAGCAGGGCCTGGATCCTCCCCTCCTCAAGAACGACACGTCGTAACAGCTTCTGGTGGATGAGCTCCAGCAGGCAGTTCGCCTTGAGAAGTCCCATGGCGCCGAGAATCCTGGAGAGAGGAGTCTCCCTCAAGGTTCCCTCGGGAGCCAGCTTTATGGCGGATCGCTGAGCCACTTCCCCCATTCCCGAATCAGCTCCTTCCGGCTTGTTCGATAGGCCTCTCGGAAAGCTTGGTCCTCGGAACCCGTCTTGGCCAGTTCTTCTACAAGCCAGAGCAGGCGGGATCGAGAATAGCTTTCGTCCAGGAAGGTGACGAAGGATAGAGCGGTCGGATAGCTGAAGGGCTCGATGTCCAAGGTCAGGCCCCTCTCCCGGGCCAGCAGCAGCGCGGAGCGCACCGTTTCATGGGAGCGTGGTTCAAGGCGCTGGGCGAAGCCCTCGTGCAGCCAGCGCGGGAGCTGCCCATGTCCTCGCGAGTAGAGGAGTGCGTGCACGAGTTCGTGGCGCGCCACGCGCTGGAGAGCTGGCGTGACACGGCTCACCCCACCCATGGGAAGGCGGATCTTGCCGTCGAAAAGCCCGGCAACCTCGGCGGGTGTGCGGGTCGTCTCGTGGAACTCCCGGCGGGTGTACACGATAACGGTGACGGGCTCATTCGGGTGGGCGTCGAGCTCGCGGGTCAAGTCATCCCACGCATCCTCGAGAACTTCGATCAGGAGGACTCCCAGCTGCTCATCCCGTTCGCCATCGTAGCGCAACACGAAATTCTGTGAGTCCGCTCGACGATAGCCTCGCTCCGCCTCGAGATCCCGCTGAATCTTCTCGATGCGTTGCTGGAGCCGCTTCTCGCCGGGTCGGGCGAGGAGAGCTTCCCGGTAGGACTGCAAAGCATCCGGCAGCCGATTGTCACGGTAGTAACACTCCCCGCGAAGCTCGAGCAGATGTCCGTCTTGGGGGTGAGTGGCCAGCCCGGTATCGACGATGTCACGCGCCCGGCGAGGATTCCCCTCTCGCAACTCGAGCCATCCTAACTCGATTCGAGCGAAGAGGTGATCAAACGCGTAGCCCAGCGCCCGCTCGTAAGCCCCCTGGGCGGCGAGTTTGTCGCCCGTCTGGTACAGCTGCCGCGCTTTCAGTACATGGAGGTCTGCCAACCCAGCATTGAGCCGGTCCCGCAGGTCATCGCTACCGGCCCTCCGCAGCTCAATTTCGAGGTGCTCGATCGTTCGCGTCAACTCTCCCAGGTTGATCTTGCGCGGCTGAGTTGACTTCCCGTCAGCTGACTCTCCCAGGTTGATTTCAGGCGTCTTCTCTTGTGGGACAAGTTGTTTTTTTTCTGCGGCTTGAGAGGTCTCGTTGGTTGAGGGGGGCAACCTGTACGAGGGCGCTGTTGCCTCGGAGTCTTCGTCGATGCGGAGGATGTCAGCTCTCGGGATCCCTACAATGCCAGCGTCCGTCTGGTAGTAGATCCGGCCGCCCTCTTCCCACCAATCCTCCACGACGATCTGGGCGCCACCGGACATGTGCAGGACGTCAGAGAAGCACCAGCTTGCGCTGAAAGCGAAAGCGAGGAGAATGACTCGGCGCATGAAAGCCCGGAGTCCTGCGGGAGGGAGCGCACTCATCTTGCGTTCAGTATCGGTGCTCTCGCTGTCAGGGGCCAGATATTCGACTTATCGAGCTTGCGCGTTCTGCAACGGATGCGGCAGTCCAGAGTCGGTGAAATAGCGGGGAACCTCTCGCCTCGCGTCTTCTGCCTGGGAGCGAGTTGCGTAGGTACCCCAGCAGAGCCGATAGCAGGAACGGCCTTGGGAACGGGCCGGGTAGACCATCAGTTCCTCGCTGCGAACCGTGTTGAAGGCTCGCTTGACATTCGCCGGGTCGCAGGCAAACAGGACCTGAAGAGTCCAATCCCCATCGTTTCCAGGTGCGATCTCGCGCCCGAGGGTTGCCGCCGCCCAAATCTGCCCCGAGCGGGCCAGACGCCCCAGGTCGGCGAGTTTGTCTGTCGATGCACGCTCGGAATGTTGCGGGGGTACTTCGACCGGAGGGACAGTGTGCGAGTCTGGCCGGCTGACGGCGGGGCTGGGTGTCTGGACCGACTGTGCGGCAGGAGGGAGTTCCTCCGCTTCGGGAGTCCCATCCGGAATCGCACGGTAGTCATCGACCAAGGGCTGGGACGGGTCCCCCGCCGTCGCCGTGTTGGCCTGGTCTGCCAGGTCCGGGGGCGTAGGGTTATTGCCGGCACCCTCCGCCGGAGCGAGTGCTTCGGTGTTCGCTCCGTCCGCGGGAAGAGGAGCGCCTAGCTCCACGAGTTGGGTCTCGTCCTGATGGCTGGCTGAGCTTCTCCAGATCGCTACGGCCACGATGATCACGACGCAGGCTGCGATAATGACGGTGGTCAGGAAGACTTTTCCGCCCGCCGGCTCATCATAGTCGTCCTCGAGGTCATCATCATCGAAGGTGATGGGGCCCTCGTAACGCAGTTCTTCCGTGGGCTCATTGACCGTGTCGTTGTTGCCATCGTCTGGTCCATGGCTGTTGTCTGACGCCATCGCTTCTCTCCTTGGATTGATCACCGCATTATAGGATGATCGGACCACGAAAGACCGCAACGCTCCGAGCTTTTCCTTTCGGCCAGGGATCCGGTGGCCGAATCCGTCGCCCTGACGGTACCCTGTAGTGGATTCCACCGGGCTTTTCGCGAGGCCCAGAAAGAGGCCAGTGGACGAACGTTTTGATGTACTCGTCATCGGTGCGGGCGTCGCTGGGTTGCGCGCGGCCATCGCGCTCGCCCAGGCTGGCGCGCGCGTGGCCGTCGCGACCAAGGACGAGCCTCAAACCTCGAGCAGTGGCCAGGCCCGCGGCGGGATTGCGGTCGCCCTGAGCGGCGAGGAGCAGGACATCGTTCTGCATGCCGCGGATACGCTGGCTGCGGGGGACCACCTCTGCGATGCGCCCGCGGTGAGTTGTCTGGTGAGGGATGGTCGCGGAGAGGTTCTCAGCCTCATTGACTGGGGGGCGCGCTTCGACCGGGAGGGAGACCGCTATCACCTGACTCGGGAAGCCGCGCACTCCATGCCGCGTATCCTCCATGCCGGGGGCGACGCCACGGGGCGTGAGATCGTGCGGACCCTGGTTGCGCGCCTTCGCAGGGGTGGTGGTGTCGAGCGGCTCAGCGGACATATGGCCACGGATTTGCTGGTCGGGGATGGGCGATGCGTCGGTGCTCGTCTCTTGACCGCTTCCGGTGAGGTGCTTTCCGTCCATGCGGGATCCGTTCTTCTTGCAACCGGTGGTATCGGATGCTGCTGGAAGGTCTCCTCCAATCCACCAGAAGCGACGGGAGATGGGGTGGCGCTGGGGATCAAGGCCGGCTGCCTCGCGGGAGACATGGAGTTCGTGCAGTTCCACCCGACCGCCCTTGCTCTGGAAGGGGCCCCCCCGGTGTTGCTGACCGAGGCACTCAGAGGCGAGGGGGGAGTCATCGTGAGCGAGGCGGGGAAACGCTTCCTGCACGAGAACGACGAGCGCGGTGAGCTGGCGCCCCGGGATATCGTTGCGCGGGGCATCGCACGGAAGATCCGGAACCAGGACGGTCGTCCGGTGGGACTGGATCTGGGGGCGCTCAAGGGAGATCATCTCGAGCACAGATTCCCGGGGGTGGTTGAACTCTGCCAGCGCTATGGCTTGGATCCCAGGCACGAGGTGATTCCCGTGCGACCTGCCGCCCACTACGCCATGGGAGGGCTTGTCACCGATCTGGACGGGCGCACGACACTTCCCGGGCTGTTTGCTGCCGGGGAGGTTGCTTGCACCGGCGTGCATGGTGCGAACCGCCTGGCCAGTAACTCCCTGCTCGAAGGGCTGGTCTTTGGCGCGCGTGCTGCCCGTCGGATGATCGCGGATTCCAGCTCTATTCCGGTTGTCGACCACTCAGAGGAGCCCCTGTGGGAGGTTGCGGATCCGGCGCAGGCCGATGTCCTGCGCGATCTTGCCGAGAGGACGCTGGGAATCGTCCGCAACGGCGAGTCCCTGGACGAAGCGGTCGAGATCCTCGATGGGGTGATCGCAGGCTTTGGCCGCGATCTCCCCTCTCCCGGGGCGAGGCGGGCGGCGGTCGAAACAACGAATATCGCGCGGGTGCTTCGCAGCGTGGCTGAGGCGGCTCGCTGGCGCAGAGAGAGCCGGGGGGCGCATTTCCGCGAAGATCATCCGGCTTCGGATGACATTTTCCACCTTCACTCCCGCATCCATCCGGATGGAGCGGTCACGGGCTCTGCTGTTCGTTGATGGCCCTCGAGACTGTGTGACGGTGCACGGGGTCCGGGCTCGCACATTTTCCCTGGGCTCCGACGAGGCCGGTCGAGAGCAGGTCTCCGGAGCGTCGCCTCGACGGGTTCAGGGTCGCAGGGGCTAGCGGATTCGCGAGAAAAGCCTGCGCCAGCGCGTGTGGAGCGGGAGCCGAGGAATCTTCTTTGCGATCGAAGCGATCCGTTTGAGGCCCGTATTCAGGTGGTCGTTCTTCTGCTCTTCGTAGGACCACCAGATGAAAAACGCCCGGCCTTTGATCAGGGGGCGGGGAACGGGGCCCCAATAGCGGGAATCCCGCGAGGAGTCGCGATTGTCTCCCATCATGAAGTAGGAGTCCTCGGGGATGAGCTGTGGGGGCATATCACTCCGTCTGCGGTTGTTCTCCCGGATGACATAGCTCTCGGTCAGCGGATCGCCATCGATGAAGATCTGGTTGCCCACGAGCTGAATCGTCTCGCCGGGAAGGCCTATGACCCGCTTGACGAGATCGACTTCGGGATCCTCGACTGACTGGAAGACGATGACATCACCCCGGCGGATTCTTCGCTGGCCCAACCAGCTCTTCGGGGGGGCGTCTGCAGAGCCGAAGAGGTTGCGATTGATCAGGATGTAGTCGCCGACGAGGAGCGTATCCAGCATCGATGTCGTCGGAACCTTGGAGCGCATGACGACGAAGCCCTGGAAGAAGACAACCGCCATGACGCAGATGACGATGGTCTCTGCGTACTCGCGAAAGATGCTCTTCGGCAGCCGAGGCTCCTCGGTATCGCTCGCAGCGTCTGCACTGCTGCCGGATCTTGCTTCGGTGTTCCGGTGTGTCTTCTTGGCAGCCACGACGGCTCCTTTGCGTGAGCGCAGAGGGCTCTCAGCGGATGCGCTGGAAGAGGCGTCCCCAGCGGGTTTTGAAGGGCAGGCGGGGAATCTTGCGCGCTACCGACACGAGCCTCTTCCAGCCCGTTTTCAAGTAGTCGTCTCGATCCTCGTCGTAAGAATACCAGATAAAGAACGCGCGTCCCTTTACCATAGATCGGGGCACGAAGCCCCAGAAGCGACTGTCCTCGGAGTAGCGACGGTTGTCTCCCAGAACGAGATAGTGGTCCAGGGGAACCTCTTGCGCACGGAAGGAGCGCGGGTCAAAAGACTCTTCGCGAACGTAGCTCTCGTCGAGCGGGACGCCATCGATCAGCACCCGTCCATGATCGATGCGTACGGTTTCACCGGGAAGCCCCACCACGCGCTTGACGTAGTCGACGTCCGGATCCCTGGGATAGCGAAAAACGATGATGTCACCGCGCTCAATCTTCCGCTGGCCGGGGAGCAGACTGTCCTCGTCGCCGGGCGCCGCAAAGATGAAGCGGTTTACGAGAATGTAGTCACCAATCAGGATCGTGCCGATCATGGATCCCGTCGGGATCTTCGACTGGATGAAGACGAAGGAACGGGCAAACGCGAGCAGCATGACGCAGATGATGATCGTCTCGACGTACTCTCTGAGTGCGCTCTTGGGGCGGAGGTCGTCACGCGAGTCTGGCGGATCGAGGGTCCCGACTCCGCACGTCGACTCCAGTTTCGTGTCAGTCGTCACGATTTCCTCTCCGGGATCCTTTTTCCCCATGTCGGGGCATGGCGCGTCCAAGCGGACTCTACCTGCGTGCCGCGCCGGGATCACGATAGAGCGCCGGCCGGAATGTGTCGAGGAGCACGGCTTGCTCCCGGAAGATGCTCTCGCGTCGCCGCCTGGCGGTCGTCCCTGTCTTTGCGCGTGCCAGATGGGTCTCATCCGGCTACTATCGTCCCCGAAAAGTCGGGATCTTCAGCATCTGAACAGGAGGATGATCGGTTATGGCAAGTCTTTCGAGCATGTCCCGTAAGAGCGTTACTCCGTTTTTTCTCGCCCTTCTGATCTTCGGCCTCGCCGCGTGCTCGAACTCCAAGCCGGCAGATAGCGGGGACGACGGGGGGACTGCGGAAGCCTGTAGGGACACCTTCTTGGATGTCGGCGAGATCGCACCCGAGTTGACGCTGACCGATGTGACGGGGCAGAAATCCCGCGTGCAGGCCCTGACGGAGGGCAAGGTTGCCCTGGTGGACTTCTGGGCGACCTGGTGCGCGCCTTGTATCGCAGCGATGCCTCATCTTGACGACTTGTACAAGAAGCATCGGGATCGCGGACTGGTTGTTGTCGGGATCATGGCCGATGGCAACGCCTCATCGATCGCGGCAGAATACCTGCCCAGCCTCAGCGTCAGCTACCCGATGTTGATAGATGACGATTCGGAACGTTCGGCCTGTGTTTGGGGTCCGCTGATCGGTTATCCCACGGTCTTGTTGCTGGATCGCGACGGTCGCGTTGCCGGCAGCTGGTTCGGGACGGGTGATGTGACAAAAATTGAGAAGGCGGTGGATGAACTGGTTGCGGCTTCCGGGGACGGGAGCGCTTCGGCTGCGCCTCCCCAGTAAGTGTTGAACGGAGTCATCGATGCATAGATTTGTGCTGGTCAGATTGTTGCTGCTGGCGGCCTGTGGCGTGCTGCTGGGTTTCTCTCCTCCCAGCCTCGCCACCGAGAATCCGGAAGTCTCCCAGGACTACAGAGTGATTCTCGACGAGGCGTGGGGCCCGGAAACGCCGGATACCCTGGAGAAGTTCCTGGAAGTCCGCGAAGGATTACTGCCCATCTACGAGCAGCACGAGATGCCGATTCAGCAATGGGCCTTGCGAGAAGCAGCCACGGCACCAACCCTGGGACCGTCGCTGTTCGCAGTCTTTAACATGGCCAAGAAAGTCAGGAGTCTCTCGAGCGAAAGAGGCCTGAGCTACGGCGATTTTCTGCGACTGACCTATCTTGTGTATGGGCGCTGGCTCCGCGCAACGAAGGACGAGCCCCAGCAAGAGGTTTTCCTCTTGCGTGCCTTGCGGGAACTGGAGGTTGGGCTTGATCGGCACATCACCAACAATCCGCCGGAGGACGAGGCGGAACTTGCTAAACTCGTGGTCCGCCTTGCCTCGGTACGCCATCAGATCGATTTTCTGCGTCCCTTCGCTTTCACCGACAAGGCGCGTGTGCTCGCTCGAATCGATGCCAAGACGAGGGCGTGGCTCGAAGCGAACCGGGCTCGGATCGAGAAGGTTGATTTTCGCTTCTTCGACACGGCGCCTCCACCGAGAGATAAAGACTAGGGTGCGTCGGCTCGGACGTTTTCCGGGGGGTCTGAGTGGACGAAATCGGGCGATCGCGTAAGATAACACGATCGAGAAGGAAGGTTGCGCGCCGACAGCGGCGCTTTTTTTCTCCGCTGGCAGCGGTATGTGGTCAGTGGATGCTGCGGAGCGGACGGAGACGTTCCGAGTTGGTAGAGGTCGGATGATGAGAAGAATCCTGGAGCGAGTCGAGGAGGAACTGCGGGTCGTGGATCTGGAGCTGCGGACCGAAATCCCGAAAGAGATCGAACGTGCGACGGCACTTGGAGACCTGCGGGAAAACGCGGAGTATCACGCCGCACTCGAGCGGCAACGCTTCCTGCAGGCCAGGGTTGGTCAGCTTCAGCAGCGCCTGGCCCAGCTCTCCACCATCAAGATCGCCAATCTTCCCGATGACAGGGTTGCGTTCGGCTCGATCGTGACGATCCAGGATCTCGATACGGACGAGGAGATCGTCTATGAGCTTGTCGTTCCCGATGAGGGCGATCCCGCCAACGGGAAGATCTCGGTAACCTCGCCCATTGGTCGCGCGCTAATGAGTAAGCAGCCTGGGGAAGAGGTGATCGTCCGAACACCGGGTGGTGAGCGAGCCTTCGAGCTGATGAAGCTGGTCACGCTACACGAGCGCGAGGATGTAGACTCGGAGTCCTGAATTGAAAACTGTCGGTGGCCTTCTGCGGAGCATGCGGACCCATCAGTGGGTCAAGAATGTCTTTGTCTTTGCGGCCTTGTTTTTTTCGGGCAACCTGTTCAAGCCCGAGGTCGGCCTCCGTTCCCTAGTGGCGTTCGTTGGGTTTTGTCTGCTCTCGTCTTGTATATACATCGTCAACGATATTCTCGATCGTGAGGTGGACCGCCTCCATCCGGTGAAGCGCCACCGGGCGATTGCCTCAGGCGAGGTCAGTGTGCTTGCCGCGGGCTTGCTGGCTGTGTTCCTCCTGATGATTGGCCTGGCGGCCTGCGCTTGGCTATCCCCGCTTTCCCTGGCAGTCGGGACGCTTTATGCCACGCTCTGTTTCCTGTACTCCTTCTGGCTGAAACGGGTTGTCATCCTCGATGTCATGGTGCTCGCGGCGGGCTATGCGTTGCGTGCCGTCGCAGGAGCCGTGGCCATCGATGTCGACTTTTCCAACTGGCTCCTGATCTGCACCTCGCTTCTTGCACTCTTCCTCGGATTCTGCAAGCGCCGCCAGGAGTTGACGAGCCTGGAGGAGGAGGCTTCGGCCCATCGCGTCGTTCTCGAGAGCTATTCCGAGCAGTTTCTCGATCAGATGATCGCGGTCGTGACGGCCTCGACGGTGATTTGCTACCTGCTCTACGCATTCGATGCTGAGACGGCCAAGCGCTTGGGAACACCCTATCTCGGGTTCACGGTTCCCTACGTGCTCTACGGGATCTTCCGTTACTTCTTCATGGTGCATCAGCTTGGTGTGGGAGGGCGCCCCGCGCGAGAGGTTGTCTCGGATATCCCGCTCAGGGTCAATGTCTTGCTGTACGGCCTGACGGTTGTGGCAATCCTCTACTGGGTTTGAGCGGAACGGTTTCCGACCTTGCTGACCGCGCTTGGCCTCGCTGGGGAATCGCCTGTCCCCGTCCTGTCGAAGAGTTCTCCGCGAACTGCGCAAGGAATGCGCCGTGGAGCGAAGAATGTCGTCCCCGCGTCTCGCCGAAGAGGTCTCTCCGCAACTGTTGTCTTTGCTTGAACTACGCTGTGCGAGAAGGTCTGCCAGCTGACTCAGCAGCATGCAAGACTCTTCGCTTCAGGCCGCTGGGAATGGCTTCTCTTTCAGCTGGGCTGGAGGGCATCTTCCCAACCAGGAGCGATGCGCAGTGCAGCCTCTCGGGAGCGCTTCGCCGCGTCCTGCTTGCCGAGCGAGGCGAGGATTCGGGCGAGTTCGAGTTGTGGCCGGGGGTCGTTGGGTGCGCGCTTGGCAGCCTCGACCAGGAAGGTCAGCGCGGCGTGGGGTTCCGATTCTGTGATAGCGATCTGGGCCAGGAGAAGACGAGGTCCGGCCTCGCTGGGGTAGCGTTCCAGCGCGTTTTTCGCCATGTCCCGCGCAGCGTTCGGCTGGCCCAGGGCGACGTGGCAACGGGCGACTCTCTCAAGGGGCCAAGCGTGAGAATAGCGCTCATCGAGTTCGCCGAGCGGGTTGCGCGAGTGTTTGCCGAACTCGATGGCCCGGCGGAAATGCGCTTCCGCCGCAGCTGGGTTTGCTGGATCGACGAGGGCCAGTTCTCCGCGAGCGAAATGGATTTGGAGCCTCGGACCGAAGCGCCGTTCCAACGCGTCGAGCATGCTGCTGAGCCCCGCATGGGGCCCAAACAGAATACGAGCACGAGCAAGGCGGCAGCCCAGGTCAGCCACGAGGGTGGAGGATTGCGGCTTCAAAGCTGCCCACGCCCTTGCGTAGAGTTCGAGGGCCTCGCGGGTTCGCGGGGTTCGCAGCAACTCACTCCCGACTTCCTGGCTTAGTTCGCGGGCGAGGAAGAAACAGGCGCTTCCGTCTTCCGGCTGCTCCGCGACCATCAGGCGCAACAGGTCCTCGTTTCGTTCTCCCTTTCCGCGAGATTGGCGCGACTCAGGCAGGTAGCCGTCGTGCATCGCGGTGAGTCCTGAGCGGGGCACATCGAGCGACTCGCAACCCATCCAGCGAACGATCGAAGGTACGATTTGCTCGTGCAGACGCCCTGAATAGCGAAATTGAGGGCGATTGCGGAATACTCGAGTGATATGCGCGATCGACAGAGCCTCACCCGCGAGACGAGAACGGATCTCGAGCGTGAAAGCCTCCTCGTGCCCTGCTGCCAGTTTCTGGCGAAAGGTCGAGGCATCGAAAGGCTCGAGCACTTCGTCGGCGTCGATCACGACGATCCAGCGACCGATCGCAGCCTCGAGAGAGGCGTTGCGAGCTGCCGAGAAGTCTTGGCACCATGGAGAGTCCACGATGCGTCCACCCGCGTTCATCACGATCTCTCGGCTGCGGTCGCGGGAGCCGGTATCGGCAACGACGAGATCATCGGCCAAGGCCCGGGCGGCTGCGAGACAGCGTGGCAGCCGCTCTTCTTCGTCTCGGACAATCATGCACACGCTGATCAACGGACCCGTCTCGCTCATGTCCTCTCCCGTGGGTCGAGTGGAATGGCCTCACTCATCATATCTGCTGAGGACCTGAGAGCCTCATTCAATCTGCGGCAGAGGGCGCGAGCTGATCCCAACTCGGAGTAGGATAGAACAGGCCGTCGAGGCGAGACGTGCCTGGGGCCCCCACGCGGCCCCGTCAATCTTGGAGACGCGCAATGGACCGGCCCGTCAGGGACTTCATGACTCAGGACGTCGCGACCATCGACGAGGATGCGGATGTCCACGAACTGGAGAAGCTCTTCCTCGAAAAACGGATCCATGGAGTGCCGGTAACCGACAAAGCGGGTCGGCTCGTGGGTGTGGTCAGCCAAACGGACCTGATTGCATGGCATTTCGAGCTCGGAGTCGATGGAACGGCGTTCTACGAGATGGCCCAGCTTCAGCTGCGGGGTGACGGTGTGCATCCGGTCGTCACGAGTCTTCAGGAGGACGAGGCGACGCTTGATGTCGGCGAGCTTCCCCTCGGAGATCAGGAAACTCTGCGGGTTAGCGATATTCGCAACGCGTCGGTCGGTGAGGTGATGACTCCCTTGGTCCACGCCATTCGCCCGGAGAGCACCGCAGTTGAGGCGGCGGCCCGCATGCTTCGGCATCAGATTCACCGCCTGGTCGTTGTGGATGGCGATCTGAAAGTGCAAGGGATTGTCTGTGCCATGGATCTGCTCGCGCTCGTGCCGGGCGTTGAGGAGGTCGCCAGGAGTTAAGTCATGAAAGATTGGAAGACGATTCTTTGTCCGACGGACTTCTCGGACTACTCGCGTATCGGCCTGGAGACGGCCAGAGAGCTGGCTCGAGAGAACGGCGCGCGTCTGGTCCTGTTGCATGTCGTCGTCGATGCGCCGCCCGCACTACTTCCTGATGTGGCCGGGTTTCGCTACGACGAGATCGTGGAGTCCCTGAGGGAGAGAGCAGAATCTTCTCTTCCAGAGTTCTTTCCGCTTGACCCTGAGGACGGTCTCAACGTCGAGTATCGCACGGAGTTTGGTGTTCCACAGGCCGAAATCGTCCGCGTTGCCGCGGAGATCGGGGCGTCATTGATCGTCATGCCAACTCACGGGAGAACGGGAGCCATGCACCTGATGATCGGCTCTGTTGCCGAGAAAGTGATTCGTAAGGCACATTGCGCGGTCCTGGTGGTCAAGTAGGTCTGATCGAGTCCCCGTGGCCTTGGCGGGCGAAGGGCCTTATCCTTTGTGACGTGATGAGCCTACTATTTCGCAGCAAGACTATCGTCATCTCTTTTCTCGTCGGTGCGGGAATCGTGGCCTCGCTGGCTTTTGCCGCGGGTTATTCCCATCGCAGCGCATACCGCTACCTCAATGTCTTCCAGGAGGTTTGGGCGCTGACGAACGCCAACTATGTGGAGCCAGTGGATGAGACCACCCTCCAACGAGGCGTTTACGAGGGCATGCTCTCGTCTCTTGATGTGGCGAGCGCCTATCTTTCGCCTGGGCAGGAAAGCCTGGTCCGGGCCAAGCGGGGTCCGGCTCGCAGCGGGATGGAGGTTCTTCCTTCGGGTGGAGTTCCCGTTGTCGTGCGCGTTGATCCGGATGGCCCGGCAGAGGGCGCGGGGCTGATTCGGGGGGACCAGATCTGGGAAATTGACGGCGTTCACGTGCGGAACCTCGCGTGGCCCATCCTGACGCGAATGCTGTCTGGACCAGCGGGAACGGAGCTGGATCTGGTCGTTTTCGGCGGCCGCAACTTCAAGCTGCGGAAGCTTTCTCTTAAGCTCGCCGTGCCCGGTCAGCGCGGGTTCTCCTTGGAAACTCTCGATGACAGAGTGATCCATCTCCGGATGCGTGACCTGGATCTCGTCGCTTCCGAAGATCTCAGACACCACCTTGACGCCGAGGTGGAGCTTCATCCAGACGCCGTTCTCCTCGTGGATCTGCGAGGCGTCGTCGGGCTGGATCCTGCTGTCCTCGCCCGCCTCTCGGGGGCCTTGCTCCCCGGTGGGCCGCTGCTCAAACTGACGACCCGACAGGGCGAGTCATCCGCCGTCTCTGGATCGGAGTCAGCCGAGCTCTCGCTGCCAAGCCCGCTCTACGTTCTCGTGGACGCTGCGACGGCAGGCACTGCCGAGGCGTTGGCCTACTTGCTCACAGAGCGAGAGGGCGCGAGGAGCTGCGGCCGAAAGACGTTTGGGCTCGGGAGTGTTCCTGAAATCATCCAACTCAAGTCTGGTGGCAGCATCCTGTTGACCACCAAGGAGATGAGGACGGTCTCCGGAACTTCCTGGTCAGGCGAAGGACTCGTCCCAGAGAAGGAGATTCCTCTCCGGAGCGACTTCACAGAGGACGATGACGAAGAGGCACCAAGAGACTATCTCCTCGATCAAGCCTTGCACTGGATCCTATCCGTCAGCTGAGTGCGGCACAAAGCCCATAGGTCCGAGATCTCGCACGATTCAATCCCTGCGAATGCTGTTCGGAGATGTGTGACGGAGCCGTGGGTGCTATCCCAGCCCGGAGCGAAACCCTATGTTGGCGGCAGGGGTGTGTTGTGCGCTCAAAGAGGAATGGGACGACGATGCCAGGTGTCGACCGCTATGAGCTTCAAGACGAGATCGGACGCGGGGAGAGTGGTGTCGTCTTCCGTGCGCGCGATCGACTGACAGGACGTCTCGTCGCGATCAAGGTCTTCCGAAGGGAAGCGAGCACGGCAGAGGGACAAGAAGTGCTTGCGCGACGTCTCGAGAAAGAGGCTCGGTTGCTGTCTCGGGTCCGCCACCCTGCGGTTGTCGAGGTCATTGATACGAGGATCAGCGAGGACTCGGCGTGGCTGGTGACCGAGTATGTCGAAGGAGAGACGCTCCAGGCCGTATTGAGGCGCAGGGAACGACTTCCCCCAGAGGAGGCGATCGCGCTCGTGGTCCAAGCGGCGCGCGCACTGGCTTGCGCCCACGCACAGGGAATCGTTCATCGAGACATCAAGCCTGCGAACCTTCTTGTCCAGGAAGATGGCACGCTGAAGGTTACGGATTTCGGTATTGCTGGAGAGGCCGGAAAACTCTCCCTCAACACGAAGGGTCGAAGCTACTTCCTCGGCACTCCCGCCTATGTCGCGCCAGAGCAGTGGCTGGGTAACCCGGTGGATGGGCGGGCCGATCTCTACTCTTTGGGCGTTGTGCTCTATCGCTGCCTGACCGGCTCCCGCCCCTTTGAGGGGAAGACGGTGAGGGAAGTCGTACATCGCTCCCTATCCGAGAGGCTATTGCCCCCATCGCGCAGGGGGCCGTGTCTGCCCACGGCGCTTGATGAACTCTGCCTGAGGGCTCTGGCACGAGAACCCGGAGGGCGTTTCCCTGATGGGGAGGCGATGGCGCGGGCGCTCGAGGACATCGTGGTTTCCCGTTCCACCGGAAGTGCATTCTCGTCGCAGCGAGGAGGGATGGACGATCCGATGGAGCGGACTTGGAAACGCCTCTACGTGCAGCGGCCAAAGAGTTCGGCGCTACGCGCGGGGGGATATGCAGCCGCAACCCTGCTTGCTGTGGCGGCCGCGCTGAGCTTCAGTGCAGGCGCGCTCGGCCCCTGGGGGAAAGCGGATGTGCCCTTCTCTCCGAGTTCTGCGAAACATGCGGAACCGATCGCCCCCGTGGTCCCCTTCTCCGAACGGCCCTCGGCACATCGTCCTGCCGGGAACCCGGCTCCCGCCCCTCCCCGCCAGCCATCGACCACCGGGCCTGCGGTCAATTCCCCGCGACCAGGTCACTACCGGGCCCCCGATACATCCATGATTAACCATTACGCAAAAAAGGAGTTACAAGCCGCCTCCAAGGGCATTTCCCCGACGCGCACGACGCCACGTGCGACGACCCAGGTTGATTCGCGCTCCTCGGGAAATAGGACCCAGGTTGGTTTGGTG
>JANTFM010000032.1 GCA_024763475.1 Acidobacteriota bacterium
GACACCGCACACTCCCTCTGGCAGGTCCCGTGCTGGATCCCGAGCCGAAGCCCCCTCACCCCGCAGTCACTGCTGAAGGAGACTCTCGGCCCGTTCGGAGACGACGCCCGACGCGACCGGCTGCCCACGACCCCGGTCTCTGCCACACCCGCGCCATGAGATCGCGGATCGAAGCCATGAAGCAGATTACCCGCTCCAAGCGAGGCCGGCGGGGCCTTCTGTTTGCCCGGCGTCGTGCACAACGAGAGTTCTCCACCCGTGCTTGTCGAGGGCCTGAATACCCAACGGAAAGTCGCCACCAGAAAATGGTATGGATTTCGTACTGCGCACGCCTTCAAAAGCGCTATGTATCCACAACTTGGCAAGCTGCTAGAGTCTGAGGGCACCCATGGATTCTGCCGAGGATCCCGGTTTTCTATGTCAGCGGATCTTGAGCGAGAGGATGCCGATCGACGCCAGGATCAGAGAGACGATCCAGAAGCGAATGACGACCTTCGGTTCCGGGATGCCCCGGTGGCTCATCGCATGGTGAAAGGGAGCGCGGGTCAGGATGCGACGGCCCAGGCGGTCACCGATCTTCTGCTGCACCAGCGAGCTGAGGATCTCGAAGACGAAGACGCCTCCAACGATCAGGAAGAGCATCTCCTGCTTGGTCAGGAAAGCGAGCATCGCGATCACGCCGCCAATCCCAAGGGAACCGGTATCCCCCATGAAGATCTCGGCTGGATAGGTGTTGAACCACATGAAGCCGAGAATGGCACCCATCAGCGTTCCGCCGACGACGGCCATCTCTCCCGCCCCCGCCATGTAGGGGAAGAGCAAGTAGGCGGAGAACACCGAGTTGCCGAGCACGTAGGCGAAGATCACGTACACGCCCAAGGTCAGCGACGAGGTCCCGCAGAGGAGACCGTCCATCCCGTCCGCGATGTTGACGGCGTTGATGATCGAGAAGACCGCGAAAACGACGAAAGCCGCATAAGCGAAGCTGCCGAGATCCAGCAGCGGTGCCTTGTAGAAGGGCACATAGAGCAGGGTCCGCTGCGCCGCCGGCACCGGGCTCAGGTCCGAGACCAGGTAGATCGCGAACGGCACGATGTAGAGCAGCAGGAGGAAGGTCTTCCCGAGCTGACTGAGGCCGGAAAGCGATGACTTGAAGCGAGCCTTCAGGAAATCATCGATGAAGCCGACCAGGCAGAGATAGGCGAACCCGGCCAGAAGGGGCCAGAAGTAAGCGTTCTCGAAATCGCCCCACAGGCCGAGAGCCACCAGGGTCGTCGCCAGGACGAGCAGTCCGCCCGCGGTGGGTGTCCCTCTCTTGGAGTGCACTGTCAGGGAGAGATGATCGCCGGAGGAGTCGCGCAGGTTGTGATCATAGGCGAAGACGATGAAACGGAAGCCGAAAAGAACGCTCAGGAACATCGCCGTGGCCATGCCCAGGAGGGCGCGCACCGTGATGTAGTTCATGAGACGAAGGAAGCCAAGATCGGCCCCTTCGAGGTCCAGCCAAGTCACGAGCAGCTTGATCATCGCATGCGCTCCAACTGCTCGACGACCCGCACGTAACGCGCCCTCACGAGAAAGTGGGGCTTGAACTCCGAGGTCGTGATCAACATCCGTTTGACGAAGACCCGCACGCTGGTGATGTCCTCGAAGGCGTCCTCGCGCAGGCCGTTCGAGATCGCCTCGAGCACCGCCTCCCGCGCTCGAACGTTGCGCGCGGCCCGGAAGCGCGTCATCGCTCCGAGGAACGCCTGCTCATCGAGGAAGAGCGCCGAAGCCTTGATCGCCTCCGCGCGAACCTCCCAGGCCTCCCGCTTCCGACCCATCAGGACGAGGATTCGGGCCTCGATATCGGCCGGGGCGCGAAGCTCTCTCGCGAAGGTGCGGTAAAGAGCAATCGCGGCAACGCGCGTTTCGTAGTACCCGTCCGCGAGGCCCCTCCGGATGACATCCTCGAACGATCGGTGGTACCGCTCCGCTTTCGCCAGCGCGAGGAGCGCATTGCGCTTGAGGTAGCCCTCAAAAGTAGGGAAGCGCTCACAGAGGAACGGGTAGTGTTCCTCCTTGGCAAGCGCCCCGATCAGCTTGATCCCCTTGTTCACGGTGAGGAAGCTCGGCGAACGCAGCCACTCCTCGAGCTTGATCCCGTAGAAGCGGCGCAGAAGGACGGCCTCCCGGCTTGTCTCCCTGCGGGTCCGGTCCAAGTAGCTCACGAGGCTGTCGAACTGCCGCTGAATCCGCACAGAGCGTGGTTCGCTGACCTGCGGGACGAAGTCGATCGGGCGGCGATCGAGCACCTTCCTCACCGTATCGACGATCTTCCTGCCCACATCGAGCTCCGCCTCGGAGCGAGCATCCCGCTCGAACTCCGCCAAACGCTCGGGGCTCGAAACGAGTTTCCGGATCATCCTGCCCAGGAGATCGTCACGGATGACGTCCTCCTTCGTCTCGGGATCACGGCGCTCGAAGAAGACCTCGGCGGCCCCCCGCTCCGCCACGGAAATCGCATTCATCTCCTGGTGGTCACCGGGCAGTCCCCGCTTCGGAATCAGGATCGACGCGCGCCCCAGCGCAAGAATCTCGGCGAGAGAACCCGCTCCAGAACGCGAGATGACCAGGTCTGCCGCCTTCTGGTAGTCGAAGAGGTTGTCGAGATAGGCGTAGCCCCGGTAGAAAACCCGGTCACCCTCGGAGGCCGTGAGGGTCTCGGGGTCGAAACGCGAGCGGAGGGTCTCGCTGAGCTGTTTGCTCGTGTCCGCCAGCGCATCGTAGGAGCTCCCCTGAGCCATGCCGATGCCATGCACGATCAGCAACTGCGGGTGCTCAGACAGCGCGGGGGCCAGCCGGGCGACCGCCCGATTGATACTCCGTGCGCCCATCGACCCGCCGGTGACCAAGAGCACGAACGCGTCCTCGGGCATCCCGAGCCGTCGCTTGGCCGCGGAACGATCCACATCGTGCGCCAAGTACTCCGCCCGGACGGGATAGCCCGTGGCGACACAGCGGTTGTTCCAGATGAAATACGCCGTCTCAGTGAAGCTGATCAGGACCACATCCGCGAATAGCGAGGCGAACTTGTTCAACAGCCCTGGGACCAGGTTCTGCTCGTCAACAACGATGCGCAGCCTCAGGAAAGGCTTGAGAAGAAACGCGGCGAGGATAACCGGAGCGGAGACGTAGCCCCCGGAAGCGACGACCAGCGCGGGGCGAAAGCGCAGGATCCGCACGCCGGCGACCAGGGCGCCCCGGAAAACAACGAGCAACGCGAGGAGCTTCGAGAAGAGCGAGGTCTCGGCGAAGGGCGCCGAGGGCACGAACTTGAGCGGGATTCCGTGGCGCGGGACGATCTGCTCCTCGGCCCGGCCGCGTACGCCCAGGTAGAGCGCCTCGCCGGCGATCCCGGCTCGTTTGAGCAAATCGTAGATCGCGAGCGACGGGTAGACATGCCCGCCCGTGCCGCCCCCGGTCAGAAGAACCCGTTTCCCGGGCTCCGGACCTGTTCCTTTCGCCTCATTCATGAACTCAGCCTATCTCCTCCCGGCGGATTATCCGCGATCGGGGGCTAAGTTCCAAAGCGATTGTCTAAATACCGCCGTGCGGAGGCACGAGGAAAAGGGCGGCCGAACCAGCCGCCCGTCGTTTCCTAGCCTCAACTGGAGCGGAAGGGCATGCCCCCGGAACTGTGATCCGTCCGATCCACGACATCGCTAATCTCGGGCACGGCCTGGCAGATCGCCGTCTTGACGCCCTCGTTGAGAGTAACGGAAGCATCCGAGCACCCCTGGCAGCCGCCGCCGAGTTGGACATAGGCGATGCCACCCTTGACCTCGACGAGCTCAATCCACCCACCGTGCTGTGCGAGGGCCGGAATCACGCGCTCGTTGAGCACGGTCTGAACCTTGCCGGCAACCGGATCGTCCCACTTCGGCTCGGCCTGGGGATTGTTGATCTGGAATCCGGCCTGGCCATCGGCCTCGACGAAGTCGATCTCGGTCCCCTGCATGGATGCCGCGGACTCCGGGTCCAGCCAGGTCGAGAAACCCTCGGCATCGACTTTCACGTCGTTGTCGACAATGTCGTCGTCGTTGGTCAGCTGCAGACCATAGCGGAAGGTGTAGTTGCCGAGCTTCATCGCGCGAATGCGCAGGCCGCGGCAATCGTCATCCGCATCGGAGAGGATCTCCTTGACCTTGTCCGCAGCGGTCTTCGTGAATGTAATCATCTAACAAGCCTTTCTCAGAATCGGGTGACCACCGGGTTGGGTGCCCCGGCTTCCATCCATCTACTTACGTGGGAGAAGGCAGTTTAGCGTGAAATGCGCTCTCGGGCACAAAGGGCACCCGACTGGTAGGATCTGGAGGTGATCCGCTACGTCGAGCCCGTTTTCCGGCCGCCCTCCGAGGCGGATAGCCTGATCCTGCAGCTAAGCGTGGGTTGCAGCTATAACCGCTGCACTTTCTGTGGGATGTACCGCTCCAAGCGCTTCCGGATTCGCCCCCTGGGCGAGCTCGCCCAGGAGATTTCCTGGGCCCGGGAGCACCAGGCACCGATCAGGAAGGTGTTTCTCGGCGACGGAGACGCCCTGATTGCGAAGGCGGACACGCTCCGCGCCGTCCTCGAACAGCTCCATGAAGCCTTCAGTGACCTACGCCGGGTCAGCATCTATGCCTCTCCCCAGGCCCTTCGAGCGCGCACGGTCGACGAGATGCGGCAGCTACGCGAGGCGGGGCTGAACCTCTACTATCTCGGCGTCGAGAGCGGACACGACACGGTTCTTTCCAGCCTCGAGAAGGGTGTCTGCGGGGACGAAATGATCCAGCTCGGCCTCAAGGTCCAGGAGGCGGGGGTCGGACTCTCGACCATGATCCTCCTCGGGGCGGGGGGCCGCGCACTCAGTATTCAACACGCGCGGGCATCCGCCCGGGTGATCTCAGCCATTGATCCGCGCTTTCTCAGCACCCTCGTCCTGACACCGGTCCCCGGCACGCCGCTCGGCGCCCTCGCCGAGGCCGGCAAGTTTCCGGCGCTGACCCCGCTCGAGCTCGCCCAGGAGTTGCGGGAGTTCCTGGTCCATCTCGATCTTCGGCGCTGCATCTTCCGCGCAAACCATGCGAGCAACTACCTGCCCCTGGCGGGCACGTTACCCCGCGACAAGCCTCGCCTGATCGAACAGCTGGATCGTATCCTCGAGAACCCGACCGAAGCCGCCTTCCGTCCGGAATGGATGCGGGGACTCTGAGATGATTCCGCGACTGGCCTTGCGCGTCTCGCTTCCCTCCGCTGGTCTGCGCCCCTCACGCGTTCTCGCCGCCCTGCGCCTCTCGCTCTCCTCGCTTGGCCTGCGCCCCTCACGCGTTCTCGCCGCCCTGCGCCTCTCGCTCTCCTCGCTTGGCCTGCGCCTCTCACGCATTCTCGCCGCCCTGCGTCTCTCGCTCTCCTCGGTTGGCCTGCGCCTCTCACGCATTCTCGCCGCCCTGCGCCTCTCGCTCTCCTCGCTTGGCCTGCGCCTTTCGCCTCTTCTGGCGGCCCTACGCCTATCACGCCTCATCACTGGCCTGTACCTCTCGCCTCCCTCCGCTGACCTGAAGCGAGAGTTGCGAACCGTATAGTGGGGCGGGTCCTCCACCTATTGTCCCAACGCCCCGGTCTCACCGGGAGCGGCATCACGCTGGATGCACTCGTGCGCTGCGCGCAACGCGCGGGCTGGGACCAGGAGGTCGTTGTCGGCGTCCCGGCGGGCGACCCTCTCCCGGACATCGGCGGCCTTCCCGGCGACCGGATCACGACCCTCAGCTTCGGCAGCTCGGGGGGTGCGCTGGAATTCCCCGTTCCGGGGATGAGCGACGTGATGCCATACGAGAGCACGCGCTTCTCCTTGATGACGCGGGGCCAGATCGCTCGCTATCTCGCGGCATGGCGGTCCCTCTTGGCTCCGCTCCTCTCCCGTTTCAAGCCGGATCTCATCCACTCGCATCACATCTGGCTGCTCTCTTCCCTCCTCAAGGACCTCGCGCCTGACCTGCCCGTGGTCACGCACTGCCACGCCACCGGGCTGCGCCAGCTGGAGCTCTGCCCGCAGCTTGCGGAGCAGGTCAGACGGGGCTGCGCACGAAATAACCGTTTCCTCGTGCTCCACGAGGGTCACGCAGAGGCTCTCCGCAGACAGCTCGGCGTTCCGGAATCATCCATCGAGGTGGTGGGCGCGGGATATCGCGCCGATCTGTTCCATGCGCGGGATGCGGGGTCCGCCAGCGCAGCTGCTGCTGCCTCGATGTCCGATCTGCTCCATGCGCGGGATGCGGGGTCCGCCAGCGCAGCTGCTGCTGCCTCGATGTCCGATCTGCTCCATGCGCGGGATGCGGGGACGCGGCTACGGGAGAGGATTCTCTACGCTGGGAAGTACAGCTCGGCGAAAGGGCTCCCCTGGCTGTTGGATGCATTCGAGAAGCTCAGGGTGCGACGCCCCAACGCTGAGCTACACATAGCCGGAAGCGGTGCGGGCCCGGAAGCCGACCAGCTTCACGCACGCATGATGCAGCTATCGCCCGCCGTCGTGCTGCACGGCCAGACCTCTCCCTCACGGCTGGCCGGGCTCATGAGAAGCTCCGCGCTTCTGGTGCTGCCCTCCCTCTACGAGGGCGTGCCCCTCGTCCTGGTGGAGGCAACGGCCTGCGGCTGCCGCCTCGTCGCGACGGCACTACCGGGGGTGGTTGATCAGCTCGAGCCGCGGCTCGGCCCCGCCCTGGATCTCGTCCAGCTCCCCCCGATGACCAGCATCGACAAGGCAGATCCGCGGGGCCTGCCCGTCTTCGTGAACGAGCTGGAACGCGCCATGGACCGCGCCTTGGCGAAGCCGTGGCTCGGCGATCCCGCCCAATCGATGCCAGGCGCTCTGCACCCCTTCTCCTTTGACGCGGTGTTCTCCCGGATCGAGAGGAGCTGGACACTGGTCATGGGAGAAGCCGACACCCTATAATCTGGAAATGAGCAAAACGACGCGTCCCGGCCCTCCCCCGCTGATCCCACGCGATGTCCTCTTTGGCAACCCGGTCAAGGCTGCGCCGCGACTCTCTCCGGATGGAACCCGGCTGGCCTACCTCGCGCCGTCCGCCGACGGGGTGCTGAATATCTGGCTCCGATCGGCAGGGCAGGAGGACCGGCAACTGAGTGCCGATCAGACCCGCGGCATTCGCGTCTTCGCCTGGGCGGAAGATGACCGGCACATCCTCTACCAACAGGACACCGGGGGTGACGAGAACTGGCATGTATACCTCGTCGACCTGGAGACGAAGGAGGCCCGGAATCTCACGCCTTACGAGGGAGTCCGCGCCCAGGGTCTGACGACCGACAAGCACTTTCCGGACGAGATCATCGTCGGCCTGAATCTCCGCGACCGGTCGCTCTTCGATATGCATCGCATCAACCTGGAGAGCGGCGAGGTCGAACTGGCCGCAGAGAACCCGGGAGACGTCGTAGGCTGGGTGGCGGACGCCAAGTTCCAGATCCGGGCGGCCGTGGCTCAGGATCTCGAGGAAGGCGGCACGATTCTGCGGGTGCGGGACACCGTCGAGGATCCGTGGAGGGAGTTGGTGACCTGGCCCTTCGGCGAGAACGGGGGACCGCTCGCCTTCAACCTCGAGGGCGATGCGATCTACTGCGAAAGCTCCCTTGGCTCCAATACGACACGCCTCGTATTGATCGATGCGCGCTCGGGAGAAATCCTCCGGGAGGTGGCCCACGACGAGCGTTGCGACATCGGCAACGTGATGCTCCATCCGGACTCGAGAGCCCCGGAGGCTGTGTCCTTCGAGTACGAGAAAGAGGAGTGGCTGGTCCTCGACTCCGGGATCAAGGAGTGTTTCTCCCACCTTGCATCGCTCGCACCCGGGGTGTTCTCCGTCACGAGCCGGGACCGCCTGGACAAACAGTGGATCGTGGCCTACGAGCTCGATGATGGCCCGGTCACCTGGTACCGCTACGAGAGGGATACGGGTCAGGCGGAAAAGCTCTTCGTCAATCGCCCTGAACTCGAGCAGCTGACGCTGGCAGAGATGGGGGCGCTGACGATTCGCGCCCGCGACGGCCTGCAGATGGTCGCCTATCTCACGCTGCCGCCCGGCGCGAAGCGGGAGAGACTCCCCCTCGTCCTCAACGTACACGGCGGTCCATGGGCGCGGAACTCCTGGGGCTTCGACGCCCAGGCCCAGTGGCTCGCCAACCGCGGTTACGCGACCTTGCAGGTCAACTTCCGCGGATCCACCGGCTTCGGCAAGCACTTCATCAACGCCGGAAACCGGCAATGGGGTCTCGGGGCGATGCAACACGACCTGAGCGATGCCGTGGCCTGGGCTGTCGAGCAAGGCATCGCGGATCCCGAGCGCATCTGTATTTTCGGCGGCTCCTACGGGGGCTACGCCACGCTCGCAGGACTCGCGTTCACACCGGAACTGTACGCTTGCGGGGTCGACATCGTCGGCCCTTCGAACCTGAGGACGCTCTTCGAGTCGATTCCGCCCTACTGGGCGCCCATGAAAAAGGAACTCCTGCTTCGGGTCGGCGAAGTCGAGACCGATCCCACCCTCAACGAAGCCATTTCCCCGCTCTACCACGCCGAGAAGATCCAAGTTCCGCTGATCATCGCCCAGGGTGCCAACGACCCCCGCGTGAAGATCGCGGAGGCGGAGCAAATGGTCGAGGCCATGCGAAAACGCGGTCTGGAGGTCAGCTACGTCGTCTATCCGGACGAGGGACACGGCTTCGCGAGGCCGGAAAACCGCCTGGACTTCTATGGCCGGATCGAGGAGTTCCTTGCGCAACAGCTCGGGGGACGCGCCGAGGCATGGACCAGGATCGAAGGCGCGACGGCCGAACTGCGTTAGCCCGGAGTCTCCATGAACGAAGCGGGAAAGCCCGGGTCGTGTAGTCTATCGCCACGATGACAGCCTCCACGAACCCCGAAACCACGACACCCGCCCAGCGCTACCATGCCCGTATCCAGGCGGAGCAGGAGGTGATCGCGAGAGCGGAGAGGCAGGAACGCCTGCTCTCCGGATCGCGGCTTGCGGTCCTCGTGCTTGGCCTCCTGCTGCTCGCAGCCGTCGTGTTCTCCGGGGTCTACGCCGCGACGCTCCTCCTTCCCGTCACCGTCTTCTTCGGCCTGGTCATCGCTCACGAGAGGGTGATCCAAGCCCGGGATCGGGGCCGCCGCCTGGTCGACCACTTCGAGCGCGGATTGGCTCGGCTCGAAGGCGGCTGGATCGGACTCGGTGAGTTCGGGTTGTCGCACCTCGAGGCCAGCCACGCCTACGCCGAGGACTTGGACCTGTTCGGGCGCGGCTCGCTTTTCGAGTATCTGAGCACTGCCCGCACGGAGGCTGGAGAGGCCACGCTGGCGCAATGGCTCCAGCATCCGGCGGACGCGGAGACGATCCGCAGCCGTCAGGAAGCCGTCGCCGAAGTGCGGGACCGACCGGAACTCCGCGAGGAGCTGGCACTGCTCGGCGAGACCTTGCGTGCGAAACTTCATCCCCAGCAACTTGAGACTTGGGCAGGGGGCGAAAAACTCCGCTTTCATCCGCTCGTTCGCTGGATGGCTCGGGCGTTCAATCTGCTCTTCGTGAGTACCCTCATCGCCTGGGGCGCGTTCGGCGCCAGCCCGCTCTATGCAGTCCTCGCGTTGTTGACCCAGACCGCGTTCGTCCTGCCACTTCGAGGCAAGGTCGGCCACATCATCGCCACGAGCGCGCTCGGTCGCAGGGACCTCGACCTGCTCTCATCCATGCTGGCGCGGATCGAGCAAGAGAACTTCTCTGCACCCCATCTGCAACGGCTGCTCGACAAACTCAAGACCGAGGGCCTGCCCGCGGCGGCGCGGATTTCCCAGCTTGGCCGCTTGGTCGGGGCGCTCGACGCGCGGCGCAACCAGGTCTTCGCGCCCTTCGCTTACGCCCTGCTCTTCAGCACCCAAATCGCCCTGCGGATTGAAGACTGGAGAGTCCACCACGGCCGAGCCGTGCGCGGCTGGCTGGGCGCCGTCGGTGAGTTCGAGGCGCTCGCATCCCTTGCCGCCTTTGCCTGGGAGCACCGCGGCTATCCCTTTCCGGAAATCGACGCCGATCAGGGGCCCACCTTCTGCGCGACGAAGTTAGGGCATCCGCTGATCCCGACGCTCGATTGCGTCCCGAACGACTTGCGGCTCGGACCCGACCGAAGGCTCCTCGTGATCAGCGGCTCGAACATGTCCGGCAAGAGCACGATGCTCCGCAGTGTAGGCGTCAACGCGGTGCTGGCCCTCGCGGGAGCCCCGGTCTGCGCCGAGAGTTTGGCGCTCTCGGTCCTCACCCTCGGCGCCTCGATCCGTGTCAGCGATTCGTTGCAAGACGGCGCATCCCGCTTCTACACCGAGATTCGCAGGCTGCGGCAGATCTTCGACCTCCTTGGCGAGGGACGAGACCTGCTCTTCCTTCTCGACGAGCTGCTACAGGGTACGAATTCCCACGACCGGCTGATCGGCGCCGAGGCCGTCGTGGGTGGCCTCCTGGAACGTGGCGGTATCGGCCTGCTGACAACCCACGACCTGGCCCTGACAGAGATGACCGCGCGGTTGCCAGGCCCTGCCGAGAACATCCATTTCGAGGATCAGATGGTGGGAGACGAAATCCTCTTCGACTATCGCTGCCGACCAGGAATCGTCCAGCACTCGAACGCCCTCGCGCTGATGCGAGCCGTGGGTCTCGAGGTCTGACAGCTCCAACTGCCAGCGCCTCAGCTGCGTGGTGACGGCCCCTACCGCCAGCGCCTCAGATGCGTGGTGACAGCCCCTACTACTGCCAGCGCCTCAGATGCGTGGTGACGGCCCCCACTGCCAGCGCCTCGGCTGCGTGGTGACAGCCCCTACTGCCAACGCCTCAGCTGCGTGGTGATGAATTCGATGATCGCCAGGTGTTCCTCATCTCCTCGATCGCTGACACGCATTGGCTTGCCGAAGGCGAAGTGGACCTTTCGCGACGGGTCGATACGACCGAAATCCTTCAGCCAGCTCCCGTTACACCACGCGTCGGTCTTTACTGCCAGCGGTACGATCGTTGCCTCGGCGCGACGAGCCAGCATCGTGCCGATGGAGTTGAATTGCTCCGGATCAAAGCCCGCCGTGCGGGAGGTCTGCGGGAAAACGATGAGGGAGACTCCTGACGCGAGCTTCTGAGATCCCCCTGTGAGCATCGCCTTGAGATCCGCCCTCGGGTTGTCTCGGGTTACCGTGATTGGATCCCTCGAACGCATGACGTGCTTGAAGACCGGATAGTCGACGAGACTCTGCTTAACCACGAAGGTCGCATCGTTGTAAGGCACGACGATCGCCGGGAGCAGCACCGTCTCCATCATGCTCATATGGTTGCCGATGATCAGGCAAGCACCGCCCGCATCGCGCAGGTTGTCCGCGCCCTCGACCTCGATCTGGCATCCGGCCTTCTCGAGGGCCCGCATGACATCGACACTGCTCGAACGCCACGCCTCGCTGTCGTAGACACCCCGCTTCGCCATCGACGCGCAGCGGCGGACGATCAGCAGGAATCTCGCGTAGAAGGAAAAAGAAGGAAACAGGCGCGCGAAGCGCCCCGCGCTCCCTTCAGCCGTCCGATAGCATCCATCCTTCAGCACTAGATCAGGCATCGCGTCCCCACAATCACGAGGGGATTCTAATCAGTAATCGATCCCTGCCGCCACGACGTTCGAAGGATCGAAGGCATGGCAGGGCGTCACGCCGTAAACCATGCTGCACTTTGGGCACTTCCCCTCAAAATTCTGCATCATGAAGTTGTCGTCACACTGCTCGCAGTGAATCTCCAGCGGCATGGGCATCGGCTGGATGTTGAAACCCATCATCCGCACCTTGTCGACAACCTGCTTACCCGAGCTAAAAGAACCAGAACATCCGTCGTGCATTGTCTTCTCCTGCTATGACTGGGTGCACCCGTCAGGTGCCAGTCACCGAATAGGATAAGTGACCGAGAGTTTGGTGCCAGTCACCGAACTCTCAGGGCTCAAAGTTAGGTGCCAAAGTTAGGTGCCACTCACCGCAAAATTAGGTGCCCAAAATTAGGTGCCAGTCACCGAACTCTCAGCCACAGAGCTCTGGACAACTCGTCCTGTTCGGTGACTGGCACCTAACTCTGGACAACTCGTCCTGTTCGGTGACTGGCACCTAACTCTGGACGACTCGTTCTGTTCGGTGACTGGCACCTAACTTTGGCATCGAGTTGAATGAGGCCTCCCGCTCAAGCGAGCCGCCGCCCGTAGCGCAGTTGGTTGCGCAGCATCTGCAACCTCTCGTCGATCACTGTCAGTTCGCCGAGGACCTGGCGCTCATGGTCCGTCGTCTCGATCACCTGGCTGATGCCGCCGTTACTGATGATCATGCGGCGGGCTCCCATTAGCGCCAGGACCGGGTCGTGGGTCGCCATCAGTACGATCTTGTCTTCGGCCAGAAGAAGCTCGAGCGCCTTGCGGCGATCAATCCCCGCGTTCTCAATCTCGTCAATCAGCACGATCGGAGAGCGGCTGAGGATCGCCGTATCCGCAATCATCAACGCTCGCGACTGGCCGCCGCTGAGGCTGGTGATGGGCGTCTTTGGCGAGAAACTCTCGCCAGCGAGCTCGTTGGCCTGGTCAAGTATCTTCCCGACGACCTTGTCTGCGTTGCTGACCATCCGGCTCTCGGCGTGCAGGTCGATGAACTCCTCTGCGCTGAGATCCATCACGAAGTTCATGTTCTGCGAGAGCTGGGCCACGAGCTTGTGGGTCGGAGAGAATCGCCACTTGGGGTCCGGCGTGTCGCCATTGAGCAGGATGGTTCGTCCGGTCGGCGTGTCCGCCTGGGCAACCCACTCGATGTCCCCGAGCAGGCGACTCTTGCCCGAGCCGGTCGGCCCGACGATGCAGACCGTCTCGCCCGCCTGGATCGTAATCTCGTCGAACCCCTCGGGCTTCCCATCCTTGTCGGTTCCCGGACGGATCGTCAGTGAGCGAACCTTCTCCTGGTCGTCCGAGAGAAACGCGAGCATCTGGTCGATGTACTCGCAGAGTTGGCGCAGGTTCAGGGCCGCATCGAAGGGATCATCCTCATCGGCCTCCTCCTGCACCCGAGCCATCAGGTCACCGACGCTCATCCCCTCGCGCTGCGAGATCTCGATGTCGTTGCTCTGGAAGAACGCCACAGCGAAGGGGTACTCCTCGAGCAACTCGGACAGGATGCGATTGCGAATAGCTTCTAAGGCAGGCACAGGTCACCTCGGGTCCGGGTCAATCGATCTTGATCTTGCGTACGTTGCCCATCTGGTAGGTCTCTCCAATGCGGGTCTCCCCCAGGCAATAGGAGCAGAGAGCCGAGGGCATGGAGAAGCGCAGCTTCTTGCCGATGAGCGTATCGATCTGGCGCGAGTCCTGGGTGAGCAGCGTCCCGAGCTCCCAGGCCCCCTGCCCCGTCAGCCCGTTGACGTGAAGCACCATCGCGCTGGGGTTGACCGCGCTGACGCGGGATGCGAAGACCTCGCGCTCGGCCTGGGAGACGATGTCACCCTTGGTGATGACGACGATGTCCGCCAGCTTGAGCATCGGCCCGATCTTCTTTGGCGTGGCCACGCCGCTGAGGTTGTCGACGACGCAGATCGCGAGCACGTCCTTGATGTGGGGCGAGCAGCGATTGCACAGGCCGGCGCTCTCGCTGACCAGGATGTCCAGCTCCTTCGACAGGCCCCACTGGACGATCTCTTCGACGTTCGAGACGAAGTAGTGGTCCGGGCAAAGAGGGCCGGAGAGCCCCTTCTTGACCAGAATTCCCGCCTTCTCGTAGAGCAGGTCGTCTTCTGTGCTCAGGCAATCGAACTTCACGACGCCCACCGCGTTCGTCCCGGAAGCGAGCGCCTCGATGGTCTTCAGGATCACCGCAGTCTTGCCGGAGGACGGCGGTCCGCAGAAGGTCACCAGCTTCATGACTGTCCCCCTTCTTCAAAGACGGCCTCACAGTGCTTGATCAGGGCGCTGATGTCCTGGGACTTGATGTAGTCCCAGTCGAGCCAGAGGAAGCGATTCGTCTCGTCCAGGCGGTTGTCGACGTTGGGATTGGTCACCGGGAAGAGTCCCTTGTGCGCGAGAATCTCGCCGAGGGTCTCCGAAGCGAAGTGATCGATCAGCGGCTGCAGCTGCTCGCGCTTCGCCTTCTTCGCAAGCAGGAAGATCGGGCTGATAATGGCGCCATCCTCAGGCCAGACAGCCTCCATCGGCCCGCCGGCCTTCGCCATCTTCGTGAAGAAGTAGGGCATGATCGTGACCAGCGGCGGCTTCGGAGCCTTGCCGATCTTCACCATCTGCGCCGGATGCAGCGACTGCTGAAGGCTGCGACCCAGCTTCCGCACTCCGTCATCGCCGAAGCGCTTGTGAATGTCGAGCAGGATGCCGGAGAAGAGATCGAAATCCCCGACGGGGAGCGAGATTCTCTTCTCGAATCGTGGGTCGAGGAGATCTTCCCAGCTTCGCGGGACCGGCTCGTCTCCCAGCTCCTTGGTATTGACAAGAAAGACCGCGGGGACGACGGAGATGATCGAGTAGTGCCCGCCCGGATCGGGGAGCCCGACACCATCGAAGGAGCTGTTGAAATGGTCGAAGGGGAGGCCATCGAAGAACTCGTCGCGGAAGCGCCCGATCCCGTTGGGATCGAAGAAGGTTTCGAATCCGGCGGAGATGAAGAGGTCCGGCAGGCCCTCCGCACTCGTAAGCCCCGTCACGTGCTCATCCATCCAGGCCGCACCGACCGAGGCCGCCTGGAGCTCGTACGTCACCTCGATGCCGCTTTCCTCGCGATACGAGGCGAGGAACTCATCGAACGCCTCCTGCATCGGGATCCTCACCGGACAGGGCAGCAACCCGGCCACCTCGAGCGTCTCGCGATCCTCTGCCGTGGGCCGCTCCGGCAGCTCGTCACCGAGCGTCGCATCGAGCTGAAGCAGGAACGCCCCGAGGTCAAGCTTCTTGAGAGCGAGTGCCTGGCGCAGGGTGACCTGCTTGCCGAAGCTCTCCCGCATGGAGACCTCCGCCATCTGCGGAAACCCCTGTGCCACAAATACATCAACCGTCCCAGGCCATCGCGTGGTGATCTCGTGCAGGGTCTGGTCGGCATCGATTCGCGAGCTGTTCAACTCCCGGTCCTCCCGTTGTCAGTGCCCAGTCGCTGGAGAGAATACGACCGCTGGCTTACCCGTGCGTTGACACAAGTCAAGAAGCTGGGAGAAGGTAGGCGCGGCATCGCATCATCACCGGGATGAGTTTCGTGATCATCGCGTCGCCACCGGGAGGAATTTCGTGATCGAGGTCAAGGGACTACGGAAGGAATACAAAGAGATCGTCGCCGTGGACGACATCTCTTTCACGGCGGAGCGCGGGTCGATCTTCGGCCTGCTCGGGCCGAATGGCGCGGGGAAATCGACCACGATCGGCTGCATCTGCGGGCTGCTCGAGCCAACGGCCGGGCAGGTCCGGGTGATGGGCCATGACATCCTCCGCGAGAGCATCCAGGCCAAGTCGCAGCTCGGCGTCGTACCCCAGGAGCTGGCGATCTACGAGGACCTGTCGGCCACCGAAAACCTCAACTACTGGGGTGCTGCCTGTGGCCTTCGGCGCAAGGAGCTCAAGGAGCGGGTCCCGGAGGTCCTCGAGCTGACCGGCCTTCAGGACCGCGCGAAGGAGCCCGTCAAGCATTTCAGCGGCGGCATGAAACGGCGGCTGAACTTCGCCTGCGGCGTCGTGCACCATCCGGCGGTTCTCCTGCTCGATGAGCCCACCGTGGGTGTCGATCCCCAGAGCCGCGTGCGCCTGCTCGATCTCGTGCGTGAGCAGGCCGTAGCGGGCACCTGCGTGCTCTACACGACGCACTACATGGAAGAGGCGGAGAAGCTCTGCGACTCCCTGGCGATCATCGACCACGGGAAGATCATCGCCGCCGGCACCCTCCCCGAACTCCGCGCCCTGCTCGGAGAGCGCGACCTGCTCCGGATGAGCGGCGTCTTCGACAAGACCGCCGTTCCCGCAGCCCTCGCGGAGCTCGAGACGCTGGAGATCATCCAGCTGGAGGACAACGCGCTCACGCTCGCACTCGGGAGCGCGCCCCAGATGCTGAACCGGGTCCTGCAAGCCCTCAGCTCGTCGGGGGCCCAGGTGCGCGAGACGACGATGAACCAGCCCAACCTGGAGAGCCTCTTCATCAAGCTCACCGGCAAGGAACTCCGGGAGTAGGCATGAACTTTATCTGGCAGACCGCGCTGAAAGACCTGCGGCGGCGAATGAAGGACCCCATCGCCCTGCTGATGTGGGTCGCGATTCCAGGGCTGATGCTGCTGCTCTTCAGCGTCGTCTTCGGCAGCGGCGGCGAGAGCGTCAAGCCCCAGGTCCACCTCTTGGTGGCGGACCAGGACAACTCCTTCGCCAGCCGCTTGCTCCTGGGCAGCCTGGGGCAGGGGCCGATGGTCGATCTGTTCAAGACAGAGAGGATCGAGGAGGAGGAAGGACTCCGGCGCATCGAGGCCGGGGACGCCTCCGCGTTGCTGGTCATCCCACCCAGCTTCGGCGAGAAGCTCCTTAAGCAGGAGAAAACCAAGCTCGTCCTCAAGACCAACCCGGCGCAGCGCATCCTCCCCGGGATCGCGGAGGAGGTGCTCAGCGTCCTGGTCGACGGCGTCTTCTACCTGCAGCAGGTTCTGGGGACGCCACTGAGCGAGATGGTCGATCAGGCCACGATCGGCAACTCCGGCCCGAGCGACCAATCCATCGCGAGCTTCAGCGTCACCGTCAACCAGCTGATGACCCGCGCGGAGACCTTCGCATTTCCGCCCGTAATCAAGCTGGGCAGTGAGGCGAAGCGCCCCCAAGAAGACGCCGGAGCCGCGCGCGCGGAGGAGACCGAGAAGCCCTCCCGCTCCATCGGCGAACTCTTCTTCCCCGGCCTGCTCTTCATGTCGATCCTCTTCATGGGACAGGGCCTGGCGGACGACCTCTGGCGCGAGCGCTCCGGCGGCACCCTCGCACGAGCCATGACGACACGGCATAGCGTGACCCGGGTCGTCATGGGGAAGCTCCTGGCCGGCGTCGTGATCATGAGCACGATCTGTGCGCTCGCGCTCGTCGCGGGCGCCTTCCTCTACGATCTCGACTGGATGCGCATGCTGGGCTCCCTCCTCTGGGCCGTCTTCACGGGCTTCCTGCTGCTGGCGATGCTGATGCTGATCCAGTCCTACGCCTCGAGCCAGCGCACCGGCACGGTTCTGACGAGCCTGATCATCTTCCCCCTGATGATGGTCGGCGGCTCTTTCTTCCCCTTCGAGATCATGCCCTCGTTCCTGCGGACCATCGGCCGATGGACACCCAATGGCTGGTCCCTGACAATCTTCAAAGCCATCCTCGCGGGTGAAGCGCAAATCCCGATGATCGGCGGTGCCGTGGTCGGCTTGGGATCGGTCGCCGTCTGCCTGCTCCTGCTGACCGCTCGCCGTCTCCGGCGCACAGGCACGGGGAGTTAGAGATGCTTCGAAACGCCCTCTTCATCGCCCGCAAGGACCTCAAGTACTCCCTCAGGCAGCGTGAGACGATCCTCTGGACCTTCATCATGCCGATCATCTTCTTCTACTTCATCGGGACGATCACCGGCGGAATGGGCAACGCCGGAGGATCGAGTACGACCCGCATCGCGCTAGAAACCGGCCAAAACGCCGGCTTCCTGGCCGAAGAACTCAGCGAGCGCCTCGAAGCCCTCGACTTCACCGTCAGCGAACCCGAGAGCGAGGAGACCTTCGCCGCAGCCAGCCGACGCCTGAGCATTCCCGCGGACTTCACGGACACGGTCCTCGCAGGGCAGCAGGTCACGCTGCAATACCATGCTGCGGACTCATCCGGCCTGGGCGGCGACTTCGACGAAATCCGCCTGCAACGCGCCATCTACACGCTGATCGCCGACATGATCGTCGCCACCGAACACGGCGAGGCGCTCAGCACCGAGAGCTTCCAGCGCGTCGAGGACCTCCCACGCTTCCTCACCCTGGAGGTCTCGCGGGCCGGCAAACGCAAGAAGATTCCCAACGGATTCGAACAGGCGATTCCGGGCACCATGGTGATGTTCACGCTGCTCGTCCTGCTCAGCAGCGGGGCGGTGCTCCTGGTCGTCGAGCGGCGCCAGGGCTTGCTCCGCCGCCTCGCCTCAAGCCCGATGTCCCGCGGCAGCGTCGTCCTGGGCAAGTGGGGCGGCAAGGTCGTGCTCGGCCTGATCCAGATCGCCTTCGCCATGTTGGCGGGCACGCTGATCTTCAAGATGGACTGGGGACCCGAATGGCCGATGCTGCTCCTGGTCCTTGCCGCCTGGGCCTCGCTCTGCGCGTCGCTCGGCATGCTCCTCGGCTGCCTCGCCCGCAGCGAGGGGCAGGCCGTCGGCCTCG
>JANTFM010000033.1 GCA_024763475.1 Acidobacteriota bacterium
GCTGCTGCTCCTCGTCTGCCCCCTGCTGATCAACGTCTCGTTCCAGGTTCGCGGCGTTCAGTGGCGCTACGAGTGCCAGCAGGTCCGGACGGAGATCCGCAACCTGCAACTCCTCCGCCGCTGCCTGCTCGCTGAGCGCGCGGCCCTGAGCACACCTTCGCAGCTGCGTCACGACGCCCGACGGATGGGGCTCTCACCAGCCGCGAGCGGAGCAGAACACCTTCTGGTTGCCGACAACCTGCCGCAAAAGGGAAGAGGAAGATGAACAGTCCCCTGCGCGGCTTCATCGTTCTCGGCCTGCTCGCCCTGGGGGGCCTCGTTGTCTTCGGCCGCCTGATCGAACTGAAAGTCTTCAAGTACGACGCACTGGCGCGCTGCGCCCGAATCAACACCGAAGGACGGCTGAAAGTCGAGGGTCCGCGAGGTGACATCGTCGATCGCCACGGTCGCATCCTCGCCATCAGCATTCCCACGAGCCTGCTGGCCGTCCATCCCCCGGGACTCTCGCGAGAGATCCTTCGAGACATCGACCGCGCCGCCGGCGCGCACGGCCGCCTCACGAACCGGGCACACTACAAGACCTGGCTCACCGTGACCCCACACTGCGACTTCGTCTGCTCACAGAAGATCCGGGATCTTCTGCGGACGGACGAGACACTGGCAGAATCCGTCCGTCTCGAACCCAGTTTCGAACGCCGCTACCCGGCCGGACGCCTCGCATCCCATGTGTTGGGCTTCATCAACGACGAAGGGGTCGCCGAGGGCATCGAAGGCCGCTACAACGAGCTGTTGCGCGCCCCGACGCAAGACTTGGTCTTCGTTCGCGACGCGAAGCAGAAGGTACTCGACGCAAGGCGCGTCGGGGAGAGGACGGAGAACGCACGATCCGTCATGCTCACGCTGGACCTCAGGATCCAGGACACCCTCGAGTCCGCCCTGCGCCAGGCCGCAATCCACCATGGAGCCCGCTCGGCCCAAGGGGTCGTGCTCGATCCCACGAACGGCGAGATCCTCGCGCTGGCGAACTGGCCGGACTACGACCCGAACCATTTCGGTTCCGGAGCCCGTTACCACCGTAACCCGGCTGTCATGTCCAGCTTCGAGCCCGGCTCAGTCATCAAGGCCCTCGCGGCCGTTGCGGTTGTCGATGCAGGCGACGTCGACCCTTTCAAGGCGGTGTACTGCGAAAAGGGTTCATGGAAGAGTGACCAGTTCAGAGGGTCGATCCGCGACCACCATCCCTACGAGTGGCTGACCCTTCCAGAAGTCCTCACGGTCTCGAGCAACATCGGCATTTCAAAATACACTTCGATGATTGCCGCACAAGAGCTGCACCAGACGCTCACCGCCTTCGGCATCGGCCGGAAGACCGGTGTCGACCTTCCGGCGGAAGACAGGGGCACCCTCCGCCCCCTTTCGAAGTGGCGCGGGCGGGATCGCTTCGCGGCGTCCTTTGGCTACGTTATGCGGGCCACCACGCTTCAGCTCGCCACGGCCTACGCGGCACTGGCCACCGGTGGGCACACGATCACGCCCCGCGTGGCCCGCGCCCAGGCGGCTCACGGGAGATCCTGGCAACGAATCACCGCGCCGGAGAGTGGCCAGAGAGTCACTTCGCCGGAAACCGCGCGGCTGATCACACGCTGGCTCGAGCAGGTCGTTCAGAGCGAGCACGGCACGGGCCGCGCGGCGGCGATCCCCGGATTCCTCGCTGCGGGAAAGACGGGCACCGCCGAGGTCCTCGAGCACGGCAAGTACGCGCGCAGGAAGAACATTTCAACCTTCGTGGGCTTCGCCCCCGCACAGGCACCCCGCGTGGTCGTCGCGATCACCATCAACGAGGCCACGAAGAACGGGCGCCAGGCAGGATCGACCGCCGCCCCGGTCTTCGCGCAGGTCATGAGCGAATCGCTTCGTCTCCTGCATGCCATTCCCGGAAGCAGCCCGCCAGCGATGGCTGTTGTGCGACCCAGGAGAACGGGAGTCGAGGGATGACGAAGCTTGGCGATATTCTCCATTCCATCACCGGAGTCAAGCTTCGGGGACCTCGCCGCTGCACGATCGGGAGTATCGTTCTCGACTCCCGCGCAGTCCAGCCGGGCACCCTCTTCGCGGCTCTCCGGGGAAACACCTCAGACGGCAGACTCTTCATCCCGGAGGCGATTCACCGGGGCGCCAGTGCAATCCTCAGCGAGCCTCCCCGCCCGGAGTCCTGCCCTCCCGGCGTCGTCTGGATCGAATCCGAGCAACCCCGCAAGGCACTCGCCGAGATCGTCCGCCGCTTCCACGGAGCACCGGATGAGCGTCTCGACATCGTCGGGATCACCGGCACGGACGGCAAGACGTCGACCTCTCACATGCTCTCGTCGGCGCTCTTCGCGAACGGCATTCCGACGGGGCTCGGTGGCACCCTCGGCCAGAAGTTCGGCACGATCCAAACGGAGACCACGCTCACGACACCCGAGGCCCCGGCGCTCTACAGCTTCCTCACCAATGCGTCCGCAGAAGGTGCGGAGGCCGTCGTCCTCGAAGTCTCCAGTGCCGCCCTGATCGCCGAGAGGGTGCATGCCATGAGCTTCGCGGGAGCCATCCTCACGGGGGTTGGACACGACCACCTCGACCTGCACGAGACCCTGGAAGACTACGTCCTCGCCAAACATCGGCTCTTCGACATGCTGCCCGCGTCAGCCTTCGCCGTCCTGCCGGGAGACGACGCCCACTTCCGTTCCTTCCGCGATGTGACCCGCGCGAAGGTCATCACCTTCGGGCAGAACGAACGCTGCGAGTGGAAGATCAGTGGCCACAAACCCTCGACCGACTCCGCGACCTTCCTGCTTGAGGGCCCGGGCTTCCAGGACGAAGTGCAAATCAACCGTCCCGCCGTGTGGGATGCACGCAACCTCGCAGCGTCCGTCGCCGCAGCCGTGGCGATGGGAGCCAGTGCGGACTACGCGGTGCGCGGCGCCGCCTGCTGCCCGCCGATTCCGGGACGCTGGGAGAGCATCGAAGAGGGGCAATCCTTCTCGGCGATCGTGGACTACGCCCACACACCGGACGCCTTGGGGCGCGCGTTGCGCCACATGCGGCAGGTCATCGACGGCAAGGTCATCGTCGTGTTCGGCTGTGGCGGAAACCGGGACCAGGACAAGCGCGCACCGATGGGAAAGATCGCGGGTGAGTTCGCAGACGCGGTCTTCGTCACCGACGACAACCCCCGCTACGAGGATCCTGGCGAGATCGCTTCGCAGATCATGAGTGGCCTTGCGACGTCCTCCATAACCGTAAAGAGAATCGCCGACCGCGGCGAGGCCATCCGCTGCGCTGTCGCACGAGCCCGCACGGGCGATGGCGTCCTCATCGCAGGCAAAGGCCACGAGACAACTCAGGAACTCGACGGTCGACAGCATTCCTTCGACGACCGCGAGCAGCTCGCCGCCGCCATCCGCAGTGCAGGAGTTCGTCCGTGACGCCCCGTTCCGCATCCGAGATCGCGCAAGCCGTGGGCGGAATCGTCGCCCACGGGAACGCCGACCTGCGGACAGGGGCCGTGTCCATCGACTCGCGCAGCGCGAGCGGGGGAGACGCGTTCTTCGCGATCGTGGGACCCCGTACCGACGGCCATCTCTATCTGCAGGACGCCCGCACGCGAGGAGCTTCCGTCGCCGTCGTCTCCGCCGAAATCGCAGCTCCCGAAGGGATGACCCTGATCCGCGTGGAGGACACGACCGTCGCCCTCGGGGCCCTCGCTGCGGATGAGCGGAAGCTCAGGGACCTGCTCGTCGTGGCGATCACCGGCTCCTCCGGCAAGACCTCGACGAAAGAACTCGCGATTCGCTGTCTCAGCGCCCGCTATGCTGCAGAAGGAACCCGCGGGAATCTGAACAATCACTGGGGCCTGCCGCTGTCGATCCTCGGCCTCTCGGACGCAACACGGGTCGCCGTTCTCGAACTCGGAATGAACCGGCCGGGAGAGATCGCGACCCTGACGAAGATCTGTCGGCCGGACGTCGGCGTGATCACGAACGTGGGACAGGCACACGCCGGCTTCTTCGCCGGAATCGAGGAGATCGCGGACGCGAAAGCGGAACTGCTCCGCGAGATGCCCGGCGGGGCGAGCGCCGTCTTGCCCGCGAGCTCGCCGATTCTCCTCGAACACGGCAGGCGAAGTGGCCGCCAGGTGGTCACCTTCGGTCTGGACGAACGGGCGCAGATCAGGGGCCGCCAGCTTCACGGTGACCTGCTCAGTGGAGTGCGCTTCGAATGCGACGGGACTCCGTGCCGGCTACAGCTCTGGGGCCGGCATGCGGCACTCAATGCGCTCGCAGCCCTTGCTGCGGCGCGGGCGTTGGGAATGCCTGTCGCGGAGTGCTCCCATGCGATGGAGGAAGTCCCGCCTCTGGTTGGCCGGGGGGTGATTCACCACCTCCGCGGCGGATTGACTCTGATTGACGAAAGCTACAATTCGAATCCTAGCTCGCTGCTCACGATTCTCGATGGCCTCGTGTCGATCAAGCACTCCGGCCGGCGGGTGGCGGTGATCGGCGACATGCTCGAACTCGGGGAGAAGGCCGAGGAGGCCCATGCCGAGGTGGGTGGTGCCCTTGCGGCTCACGGGATCGACCTGGTCCTGGCCGTGGGCGAGTTCAGGGACACGATCAAGGCGGCCGCCGAAGAGTCCGGAGCTCCCGAGCTTCACAGCTTCGCGGATAGCCAGGCAGCTGCGGCAGCCGTGGCCGAGCTCTGTGGAGACGGCGATCTCGTCCTCGTCAAGGGCAGCCGGGGCGTGCAACTCGAGCAGGTCGTCGAGGCACTGTGCTCGGCCCGGACAGTCGAGGTGGCATCATGACGCCTTTCCCGGCGGAGATGCGAGCTGCAAAGGTCCTCGTGGTCGGCATGGGACGCTCCGGCATCGCTGCGGCGCGCTTCCTCCTCGGACGCGGTGCCCAGGTGACGGCAACCGACTCACGCCCGCTTGAGCAACTCGACCGCTCGCTCGTCCTGCTCGAGAGTGCGGGTGTGACCCTCCACGTCGGCGGGCACATCCATCGTGACTTCCTGGACGCCGAACTCATCGTCGTCTCGCCGGGCGTGCCCCTGACCCTTGACGGGCTCAAGCTCGCGCGCCGCGCGGCCGTGCCCATCGTTTCGGAGATCGACCTCGTCCCGCCGGCCCTCGGCGCGCGCACGATCGCGATCACCGGCAGCAACGGCAAGAGTACGACGACGGCATTGACAGCGGCGATGCTCGCAGCAGCCGGACGCGAGGAGATCCCCTGCGGGAACTTCGGCATTCCGTTCATCGAGGCGGTGGCAGGGGACACCGGGAAGTCCTGGTACGCCCTCGAACTCTCCAGCTTCCAGCTCGAGACGACCCGGCGGCTTCGTGCGGCGGCGGGCGTGATCCTGAACCTGCAGGCAGACCACCTGGACCGCCACGGCAGCTTCGAGAACTACCGCTTGGCAAAGTGGAAACTCGCCGAGCTCCTTCAGCCCCATGCTCCGCTCGTCCTCTGCATCGATGACGAGCACGTTGCGAAACTCGCGCAACAGCTGGGAGAGGGCAGCTACCAGGTCTCCGTCCGCCACGAGGTGCCCCGGGGCGGGTGGCTCGCAGGAGACCGGCTTTTCCTCCGGATCGGCGCGCAGGTCGAAGACTTGGGATTTGCCGACGAAATGCCGATCCCGGGCCAGCACAACCTACTGAACATCCTCGCGGCCGCGGTTGCCTGTCGCGCAAGCGGGATCACCCTGGAGCAGCTGCGAGCCGGGCTGGCGAGCTTCGGCGCCCTGCCACACCGTCTGCAGGAGGTCACCCTCTCCGGCGGCGTGAGCTACGTGGACGACTCGAAAGCGACGAATGTCGGTGCCTCGATCCAGGCGCTGCGCTCCTATCCAGGCCGCCGCATCCTCGTCCTGCTTGGTGGACGGGACAAGGATGGTGACTTCCACCCCCTCGCGGAAGAGATCATGTCCCACGATGCGGTCGCCATCACCTTCGGCGAGGCCGGGCCCCTGATCGCGTCGATTCTCAATAGCGACGGCGTCGCGGAAGTTCACCGGGCGGGAACCATGGAAGAGGCGATCGACCTGGCTCATGGCATGGCTGCCTCCGGCGACATCGTCCTGCTCTCCCCGGCCTGCGCCTCCTTCGATGCCTTCCGTGGCTTCGACGCCCGGGGGGATGCGTTCGCGGCCAAGGCCAGGACCTACGCGGAGGTGGAGGCATGAACGCTTTCTCCTTCCGCCATCGCAAGGGACAGCCCGATCTGCTCGCCGTCTCCCTCGCGATCGCGCTCGGTGTCGCAGGGTTGGCTATCGCCGGCTCCGCAGGAGTCTACGGCGCGAAGATTTCGGCTGGCATGCCAACCGGAATGCAGCACTCTCTCACGCATCTCGGCTTCGGCGTGTTCGTCATGCTCGCGGCGATGATGCCGAACTACCAGCTCCTGGCACAGCGCCGCGTGATATGGCTGCTCCTCACCGTGACGGGCATCGTCCTCAGCGTCACTCTCTTCGGACCCGAGATCAACGGAACTCACCGTTGGCTGCAACTCGGGGCACTGCGAGTGCAGCCCTCCGAGTTCGCCAAGCCGGTGCTCGTCCTCGCGGTGGCCGCGACGCTCGCGAAAGCGATCGAAGAGAAGAAGGTCCAAACCCTGGACGGGCTGATTCGTCCCCTGCTCATCGCAGGAGTGTTGGCAGGGCTCATCCTGCTCGGCAAGGACCTCGGGACTCCCACCCTGCTCTTCATTACTGCACTCACCATGATCTTCTGTGCGGGCGCACGTCTCAGCTACCTAGGCGGCCTGCTCGCACTCGGCACCAGCGCGTTCTTCGCGCTCGTCAAGCTGGAAGCGTACCGCGAGGGCCGACTCATCGGCTTCACCAAGGCGCTCCACTTCACGCCCGAGACCATCAAGTTCATCCCCTGGCAACTGCAGCAGTCGATCGTCGCGATCGGATCCGGAGGGATCCTGGGAAAGGGATTCGGCGGCTCGAGCCAGAAAGCGCTCTTCCTGCCAGAGGCGGACAACGATTTCATCTTCGCGGTCATCGGCGAGGAACTGGGCCTCTGGGGCACCATGATCGTGATCGTCGCCTTCCTCCTGATCGCGTGGCGCGGCATCGCGGCGTACACGCGTGCCCCGGACCAACTCGGCCGGCTGATCGCGGTCGGGGTCACGATGATGCTCTGTGGCCAGGCTCTCTGTCACATGGGAGTCGTCACCGGCATTCTCCCCACCAAGGGACTGCCCTTGCCCTTCCTCTCATCCGGTGGTTCGTCGTTGGTCACCTCCTTCGCGTTGATCGGTCTCCTGCTCAATGTCTCGCTGCGCAGCGGCGGGAGCCATGAGTCCCTGGGGCTGCTCAAATGAGAATGGGCAGGGTGCGGCGCGTGCATTTCGTCGGCGTGGGCGGCTCGGGAATGAGCGGCATTGCCGAGGTGTTGTTCAACCTCGGCTACAAGGTCAGCGGATCCGATCTCAACTCTGGCACGAATGTGTTGCACCTCTCGGAACTCGGAATACCTGTCCACATCGGGCACAGTGCGGAGGCCGTTCGGGGCGTGGACGTCGTCGTGGTCTCCACGGCCATTCCCGAAACGAATCCCGAGATCGTCCGGGCACGGCAGGAACGCATCCCGATCATCCCCCGCGCGGAGATGCTCGGCGAGCTGATGCGGATGAAGTATGCGGTGGCTATCGCGGGCTCCCATGGCAAGACCTCCACGACCGCGATGCTCGCGACCGTGTTGACACGCTGCGGACTCGATCCCACGGTGGTCATCGGCGGACGCCTCGGGATCCTGGGGGCGAACGCGAAACTCGGCAAGAGCGACCTGATGGTCGCGGAAGCCGACGAAAGCGATGGGTCGTTCATGCGGCTCTTCCCGACCCTCGCGGTCGTCACCGGCATCGACCGGGAACACCTCGAGCACTATGGAAGCTACGAAGCCGTTCAGAATGCGTTTGTCGACTTCCTGGCCAAGGTCCCCTTCTACGGCCAGATCATCGCCTGCCTCGATGACCCGGGAGTCCGCGCGATCCTCGAGCGTCTCGATCGGCGCGTCGTGACCTACGGGCTGAGCTCTGAGGCGGATTTTCAGGCAACCGAGATCGACAACCAGGGCTTCGAGGTACGTTTTCGCTTCACCCGCTCGGGTGCCTCGCCCGTGCCGGTGAGGCTGCAGACTCCGGGCGCGCACCAGGTCCAGAATGCGCTGGCCGCGCTGGCCGTCGCGGAGGAACTCGGCCTGAGCCTCCCCGTTGCGGCAGCGGCCCTCGATGCGTTCCCCGGTGCGGACCGGCGGATGCAACACAAGGGAGAGAGCCGGGACATCCTCGTCCTCGATGACTACGGGCACCATCCCCGGGAGATTCTGGCGACTCTGACGGCCTTGCGGGATGCCATCGGGGAGAGGCGGATGCTCGTGCTCTTCCAACCTCACCGCTACAGTCGCCTCGAAGCACTCTTTGATGATTTCAAGAACGCGTTCCAACTGGCGGACTGCCTGGTGCTGACCGATCTGTACGCCGCGGGCGAAGCCGCCCGACCCGGCATCGATTCCGACCACCTGGCACGCGCAGTGACGGACGCGGGACACCCCAACGCGAGCTCCGCGGGCCCGCTCGAGGACGCCATCGACAGCGTGGTCGCCCAGGCCCGTCCCGAGGATGTCATTCTGACCCTCGGAGCTGGCAGCATCGGCGGTGCCGCAGACGCCATCCTCGAACGCCTCCGGCGTGGCGAAGGCGGTCCCTCGTGAACGCCGTGCTGCGCTACGAGGAACTCGCGGCCGAGCTGGGCGTGCGGGCCATCGCCGGGTTGTCCCTGGCACGGCACACAACCCTGCGGGTCGGCGGTCCCGCCGAGTGGGCCTTCTTCCCCCGGACGATGGCGCAGGCCGCCCGGCTCCACGCCGAGCTTCGCCGGGGCGAGTTGCCCGTGCGCATCATCGGCGCCGGCAGCAACTTGCTTATCTCCGACCAGGGCCTGCATGCTGCGGTGATTCTCACGGCCGAGATGATCGCCGAACCCGTCGTGAGCCACGATCGAAACGTCTTTGCACTTTCCGGGACGAAAATTCCCGGCCTTGCGCGCTGGGCTGCCCAGCGGGGACTCTCCGGCCTCGAGTTCGCCGAAGGCATACCGGCTCAGCTCGGCGGCGCGATCCGCATGAACGCGGGTGCCAACCAATCCTCGTTCTCCGAAGTGCTGGACACGGTGCACGTGGCGGGAGACGAGGGTGAGGTGCGGCATCATCGTTGCGGCAAGGACGACTTTGGCTATCGCGACAGCTTCGTCATGCGGGAGCAGCTCTTCGTCCTCGGCGCCCAACTCGCCCTCAAAGAAGGCGATCCGGAACGGATCAAGCACCGGGCCACCGAGTACCGTGACCGCCGCCGAAGCTCGCAACCCCTCAGCGAACGCTCGGCAGGCTGCGTCTTCGCAAACTGGCCTGACCAATCGGTGGGCGCCCTCATCGAAAAGCTCGGTCTCAAGGGCTTGGCCATCGGCGGAGCCGAAGTCTCCCGCAAGCACGGGAACTTCATCGTGAATCGCGGAGACGCCAGCGCGGATGACATCCGCGCCCTGATCGATCATGTGAGAGAGACCATCTCCCGCGCCACCGGGCGCGCGCCCCGTCTCGAAGTCGAGATATGGGAGGACAGATGGTAAGAGACGGACTCAAGCGGGTTCGCGGACAGCACGCACGGGGCCCCGCAAAGAGAAAGCGGCCGAGCCGCTTCCTGCGCACTTTGGCCGTGTTCTCCGTCCTGGCTGCCATCGTCGCGCTCTGGATCGGAGTCAGGACCCTGGTCCACCTCCCGATGCTGCGGGTCCACCATCTCGGCGTTGCGGGAGCCCAGCGCGTCGCGCAGGAGCAGGTGCTTGCGAGGGCGGAGCCAACCCGCGGGCAGCCTCTCCTTCTCCTCGATCTGGACGCTCTGCGCGCGGAACTCGAGACCATTCCCGGGGTACAACGGGCCAGCGTCCTGCGCCGCCCGCCGGATCTTCTGCTTCTCGAGATCGTCGAGCGGAGAGCCATCGCCCGAACCCGGCTCGGGAAACGAACCCGCCTCGTCGATGAAGACGGGGTGCTCTTTCCCACGGGTCGTGGCCTGGATGGTGACGGGAGTCTTCCGAGTCTCCGCGGCCTCGCCACGGGCGAGGGCGCGAGCGAGCTCGCGCAGGCGGACCAGGTGGCCCTTCGGGCCCTCGCGGCTCTCGCTCGAGCAACCCGGCGTCAACCCCCTCCGGGAACGATGATCGACCTTTCCCACCGCGATCGCATCGAGATGCAGCTGGGAGGGGACGCGCCCACCCTCGTACTCGACCGGAAGCACCCGGAAACGAACCTTGAGAACCTGTTCGCCATGCAAGAGCGGGTCATCCAGTTCGCCTCGGGCCGTGCGATCGACCTGCGCTTTCCAGGGCGCTTGACCCTGGTGCCCGCAAAGAACCAAGAAGCTCGGAGATAGACACTATGGCCAAGAACCACAATACCGTTGCGGCAATCGACCTTGGCAGCAGCAGTGTGAGCTGCGTGATCTCCCGGATCACCGACTCCCGAGAGATCGAGGTGCTGGGCATCGGATCCTCGAAGTCGGAAGGGATCCGGGATGGCGTCATCGTCAATCTGGCCGCGCTGGTCGCGTCGATCCGCACCACGGTTCAGCAGGCGGAAGAATCCTCCGGCGAGCAGGTGCATTCCGCGTTGGTCACGGTTCCCGCCGCGCAGGCCTTCTCGTTCACCTCCCGCGCCTTCGTGCCGGTCAGCAGCGCCGATGGGACGGTCTCCCGCAAGGACATGCAGCAGGTCATCGACGCCGTCTGTTCGGTTCAGATTCCCGAGGGTCAGTCGATCGTTCACGCACTTCCCCAGGAATACAAGCTCGACGCCCAGGATGGCATCCAGGACCCGGCGGGTATGACGGGGACCCGCCTCGAAGCCAGCGCACATATCATCACCGCACCGAAGCCGACGGTGCAGCATGTGGTCAGCGCGCTGAACGAAGCGGGCATCGAGCCGGCATCCATCGTCTATCCGCTGCTTGCCGGAGCCGAAGCCGTCCTGACCCCGGAGGAACGGGAACAGGGCGTCTTCCTGATCGATTGCGGAGGAGCCACGACAGATGTCGCCCTCTTCGAGCGTGACGCCCTGTGGTTCACCGCCTCGGTACCGGTCGCCGGCGGCCTGATCACCAACGATATTTCGATTGGCCTGAGGACCCCGGTACCGGATGCTGAGCACATCAAGAAAACCTACGCTCAGGCCATCCCGCTCGGGGAGATGGATGAGGACACGGTCATCGAGGTCCCGATGGTCGGAGGCGGGCGTCCGCGCCTCGTGACGACGAGCCTGCTGACACAGGTCGTCGCGCCCCGGGCGGACGAGATCTTCCGCATGGTTCATGAACGGATGCAGAAGGACGGCCTGACCAACCGCGCGCGGGGAGCGGTCCTCATCGGCGGCAGCGCGAACCTAATGGGGATGGTCGAATGCGCGGAAGCACACCTGGAAATGTCGGTGCGCCTCGGCGTGCCCCGGGGGGTCAACGGACTGATCGAGGACATTCGCACACCAGGACTGGCTGCACCCGTCGGGATGGGACTCTGGGAGATTCGGCGGGAGCGTAGGGAGCGTCAACGCAACAACGGCAAGAAGAGGGGGAACGGCCGCTTCGTCAAGACGACAGCGGCGTTCAAGGACGGCCTTCGCTGGGTCGCTGAGATGTTTTGAGTTCGAGACCATGCAGGGGAAGACAATGACCAGAAGAAAAAAGCGGGGCGCGCACATCGAGACCCAACCACACTTCACGCTGAAGGATATCGAGGACGTCGCCCCGGAGGCCCGCGCGCGGAAGATCATCTCGGATGCACCTCCCGGTGCGGTGATCAAAGTGGTCGGCGTCGGAGGCGGCGGCGGAAACGCGATCAATCGCATGATCGCCGCCGGTGTCGAAGGGGTCGAGTTCATCGCGGTGAACACGGATCACCAGGCACTGGAGCAGAGCCGGGCCACAACGAGGCTGCAGATCGGTCGGGAGCGCACCCGAGGCCTCGGCTCGGGCGCGCGCCCGGAAGTCGGGCGCGAAGCCGCACTCGAGGATACCGAACGCCTGATAGAGGTTCTCGAGGGCGCGGACATGGTATTCATCACCACGGGCCTCGGCGGGGGGACGGGAACGGGAGCGGGTCCCGTGATCGCGAGCCTCGCCGCCGATCTCGATGCGCTCGTCGTGGCCGTGGTGACGAAGCCGTTCAACTTCGAAGGTCGCCCGCGCAGGATGATTGCCGAAGAAGGCCTCAAGCAGTTGCGCGATGCCGTGGATACGGTGATTACGATCCCCAACGACAAGCTCCTGAGCACCGTGGAACGAGGGACTTCGATCGACCAGGCCTTCGTGATGGCCGACGAGGTGCTCCGAGGAGCGGTCTCGGGCATCTCGGACCTGATCCTCCTGCCGGGCATCATCAATCTCGATTTCGCGGACGTGCGCACAGTCATGAAGGGCGCGGGAATGGCCCTGATGGGAACCGGAGTCTCCGAGGGCGAGAACCGCGCCGTCGAGGCAGCCCAGCAAGCGATCTCCTCTCCCCTTCTGGAAGACGCCTCGATCGAAGGTGCCCACGGCGTCATCATCAACATTACCGGCGGCGAGGACTTCGGACTGCTTGAGATGGGTGATGCCGCATCGATCATTGAAGAGGCGGCAGACCCCAACGCGATGATCCTCGTGGGCTACCGGACCACGCCGGAGATGAACGGCCGGGTCAAGGTCACAGTGGTTGCCACCGGGTTCAAGGGAAACGCCCATGCCGAGCGGGCCGTAGCGCTCGGAGCCGGGAGGCATGCCGCGGAAACCCAGAGTCCCCTCCGCCCCTTCGAAAGGCCTGAATCTGCACCCGGCGAAACTGCAAACGAGTTCATCGAGGACACGTCACCGATCATCCCCCAGCAGCCGGCGACCCAACTCGGCGATCTCGCCCATCTCGATGAGAGTCTGCACCAGGCGCACTTAAACCGATCGGGCCCACCGAATCTCGCAATCCCGGCTTTTCTGCGCGACGCCCAAGACTAGCCATCCATAGGAGACCAGCAGATGAGCCGTAGCACACGAGAACGACGGGTACTGATCATCGACGATGATCCGGATACCTTGGCTCTCCTGCGCTCACTCTGCCTCGAGACCGGCGCCCTTGTCGATGAAGCCAGCGATGGGGAAACGGGGATCGCCCGAGCCTTGCAAGTGCCTCCGGATCTAATCTTGCTGGACATGGTCCTGCCGGACGCCACCGGCATCGAGATCGCAACCACCCTGCGTGCCGAGTCCCGTCTAGCCGGAGTTCCCATCATCATCATCTCGGCCCGGCGGGATCAGGGCACCAAGGTCTCTGCGCTGGAAGCTGGCGCCAGCGACTACGTGCTCAAGCCTTTCGACCTCCAGGAGATCGTCGCGCGAGTCCGGGCGCAGTTGCGCAACCGCGAACTCTTCGAACGCCTCGAGCGCGTGAACACCGAGCTTCGCCTCGCCAACCTGCGCCTCGAGGAACTGGCCACGACCGACGAACTGACCGGACTGGCGAATTCCCGTCACTTGCGGGCACGCCTCGATGACGAGTTCCTGCGCGCCGAGCGTTACCAGACGCCCATCGCGCTGGTCATCGGCGACCTCGACGGCTTCAAGGCGGTCAATGACACCTACGGGCACCACGCGGGTGACCGGATGCTGGCACAACTGGCGCAGCGGATTCGCGCCCAAGCCCGGAGCACGGACATCGTCTGCCGCCATGGAGGTGATGAGTTCGCGTTCCTGCTTCCTCATACCAGCGTCGAGAAGGCCAGGCAGTTCGCGGAGCGCGTCTGCGAGCGCGTCACCTCGTCACCGCTCCGTCTTCCCGGTGGAGCCGTTGCCCCGATCGCGCTCAGCTGTGGCGTCGCAGCCTGGCCGGAATCGGCAGGAATCACCATCGCAAAAGAACTGTTCATGGTCGCTGACCAGGCCCTATACCAGGCCAAGGCTTCGGCCAAAGGAGGTGTCGCGGTCGCCGCACATGCCACAGAACTACCCTTTGAAGTCGTCCATAACGAACAGAGGAAATGGCCTCGAAACTCTCGATCCCCTTCGGGAGTCGAGGCCGTCTGACGGGGGGAAGGATGAACTCAGCCACGCCCACGTTACACGCTAAATCCCGCCACAGTCGGCGCTCGTCGCGCCGCAGCGTGCCAAATTCCCCCGGCACGCCTATCAACCCCACTTCCCCTGGGCAACGCTGATCCCTTCCCCCCGCGCTTTCGCAGCAAAAGGGGCACCCGCCAGGGTGCCCCTCACTTACTCGTCGAACACGAAGTCGGTGAAATCGGCCTGCAGAGGCAGCGGGCCTTACAGCATGCAAGGAGGGAATCCATGAAGAAGATCGCCCGCTCCATGCGAGGCCGGCGGGACCCTCTTTTCGCCTGCTGTCCTGCGCGAGGAGAGATCTCCACCGGTGTCTGTCGAGGGCCTGAACGACAAATCGTGAGGCACGACCAGAAGATCGCATAGATTTCCTGCGGCGCACGCCTTCAACATCGCCATGGATCTACAACGCGGATCAGTGGGCCACCCGCCAGGAGACAACTCCGGGGAGATGCCAAAGAGACGGGTTCACGAAGAACGGCGTCTTCATGGCCACGCAAGAGCCTTCCGTGGGTGGCAAGACGAGGACCAGGTCGGGTCGGACCCCGGTTATAGAACCTTCGCCAGTAGCCTGGTCAGCAGCTTTGCGAAGCGCGCCGGGTCCGGCAGTGGCGCGTTCTCCGCGAGCAGAGCTTGGCCCAGGAGGAGTTCCGCGCTATCGGTGAGGGTCTCGCCGCGGTCGCCGTCGTCGAAGTGCTGCTTGAGCCTTACGACCACGTCGTGGGTGGGATTGAGTTCCATATCCCTCTTGATCTCGGGAATGTCCATTCGGTTCTGGCGCATCAAGCGCGCGATGTGGGGACTCAGTTCCCCTTCGGCACCGACCAGGCAGGCTGGCGAGGTCGTCAGCCGGGTCGTCAGGCGAACCTCCTTGACGTGATCCTTGAGTGCCTCGGTGAGCGCCTCGAGAAAGGGCGCGAACTCCTTCTGTCTCTCTTCCTTCTGTTCCTTTTCCTTCTCCTCGCCGAGATCGACCTCGCCCTGGGCTACCGAACGGAGGGTCTTGCCCTCGAAATCCTGCAGGTGATGCAACATGAACTCATCGACGGAATCGAGCATGAAGAGGACTTCGAACCCCCTGCGGGAGAAAGCCTCGAGGTGAGGTGAACTCTCGACGGCGGCACGCCTCTCGCCGGAGATGTAGTAGATCTCTTCCTGCCCTTCGGGCATGCGCTCGACGTAGGTCGCGAGATCGACCTTCGCCTCTGGATCCGCCGTCGACTCGAAGAGCAGCAAGGGCACGAGCTTGTCCCGACTCTCCTGGTGCGAGGCGATCCCCTCCTTGATCAGGGCACCGTAGCTCCGCCAGATCTCGTCGTAGTGCTCCCCGGCTTCCTTCGCCGCGAGCAGGGTATCGATGATCTTCTTGGTCAGCGCCTTGCGAATCTGGGTGACCTGACGGTTCTCCTGCAGCATCTCCCGCGAGACATTCAACGGGAGATCCTGGGCATCGACGACGCCCTTGACGAAACGCAGGTAATCGGGAAGCAGGCCTTCGCAATGCTCCATGATCTTCACGTTGCGGACGTAGAGCTGCAGACCGCGACGATAGGCCTGGGAATAGAGATCAATCGGCGCCTGGGAGGGAATGAAGAGCAGCGCCTGGTACTCGAAACGCCCCTCGGCCTTCATCGAGATCCTCTCGATCGGCTCGTCCCATCCATGACTGATGTGGCGGTAGAACTCGTTGTACTCGTCGTCCTCGACCTCATCTGCGGGCCGGAGCCAAATCGCCTTCATCGAGTTGAGCACCTCGTCCTCAAGCGAAATGACCGGCAACCCGTCGACTTGCTCCTCACGACGCACGGGGAGTTTCACCGGATAGCGAACGAAGTCGGAGTACTTCTTGACGATGCGGCGCAACACCGTCGCGTCGGTGTAGTCCTCGATGCCATCATCGGCATCGGCGTCCTTCAGGTGCAGAGTGATGCTCGTGCCGACCGGGGCACGGCCTCCGTCAGAGATCGTGTACTCCCCGCTCTCTCCCGCATACTCCCAGCGGCTCGCTTTCTCCTCGCCGGCCCGCCGGGTCAGGAGTTCCACGCGATCCGCGATCATGAAACAGGAGTAGAACCCGACACCAAATTGCCCGATCAGCTCGGCCGACATCTCCTCCGGCTTGGCCTGGCGCATGCGGTCAATGAGTTCCTGCGTGCCCGAGCGAGCGATCGTGCCGATATTGGAGATGAGCTCCTCGCGGGACATGCCGATGCCGTTGTCCCGAATGGTCAGGGTACGCGACTCGGCGTTCGGCTCGAGGCGGATCTCCGGATCGCTCTGCTCGGCCGCGAGCGCCTGATCGGTCGCCGCTTCCAGACGCAGACGATCGAGGGCGTCGGATGCATTGGAGATCAGCTCGCGCAGGAAGACCTCCTTGTTCGAATAGAGGGAGTGGACCATCAGGTCCAGCAGCTGGCGTGTCTCCGCCTCGAACTTCATCGTCTGTGTGTGGCTCATCGATCGTCCTCGCTTGGCTTCCCTTGAATGCTTCCAGAATCGGCCGGAGCCCCTCCGGCAGAGGCAAATCCTAGCGGAGAGATGCCGCCTCCACCAACCGCCGCAACCAGGTCACGGCCTCGACACCGTGGGGCCCGGTCGCCGTCTCGTCCGAGAGCACGAAGCCAACGGCCCCGCGCCACACCATCTCTGCCACGTGGCAGGCCTCTGAACGCGTCGGGCGGGGGCTCTTGGTGAGGTGATGGAGGACCTGGCCCGCGACGACGAGAGGCGTGCCTGCAACTGCAGCGAAGACCTGGGCCTGGTAGCGCGGCAGATGCTCGATGCCGACTTCGGCCCCAAGATCTCCCCGGCAGAGCCAGAAAAGATCTGACGCTCCAGCAAGTTGCGCGAGATTCTCGATGGCGAGCGGGTGCTCGATCTTGGCGATGATCTCGACCGACTCCCGGGAGGCGGCGACAGGCACGGTCTTGACGACCTCCCGCACGAGCTCTACCTGGGCTGCAACGTTGGCGTAGGAGACCGCGAAGCTCTCGACTCCCAGAGAGCGGGCCACCTCGATCGCCGCCCGGTCTCCCGGCAGCAGCTCTACCGCCAGATCCGGCGTCCGGCCTGCCAGGGTAACACCCTTGCGCGGGAGGACGGCACCACCCTCGAGGACCAGCGCCCGGACGCTCTCCGTAGCGAGTTCTTCCACCCGCAACTCGATCCGCCCGTCGTCGATACGCACGCAGTCGCCGGGCCGCAGTGCGTGAAGAAACGCGGGCCGGTCCACCCACGGCCACCCACTCTCCGGGCCGCCGCCCAGGCGAACCCTCTCCCCCGCGAACCACGTGAGCTGCCGGTCGGAAACGCCGAGCCGCGTCTTGCCACCCTGGAGATCCACGATGACCTCAGCTGGCGGGAAGCCCCCCTTGGAAACCTGGTGGATCACGGCCGCCAGAGAGTCCTCATCGAGATGCGAGGCGTTCAAGCGGATCTGATCCGCTCCGGCACCCTTCAACGCAGCGATGGACTGTGTGTCCGGGCAGGCAGGCCCCACCGTCGCAATGATCTTCATGGCTCGGGATCCACCGCGGAAGATGACCCGCCGAAGAGACTCGGATCGAGCAGCGCACGCGGGTCGAAGGGTCGGGATCCGATCTTCGCTCCCCAATGCAGGTGAGGCCCGGTCACCCTTCCGGTCGCCCCCGAGAGCCCGATGGCCTGCCCCGCTTTCACCAGCTCCCCCTCGCCCACACCGAAGCGGGACAGGTGCGCGTAGAGCGTGAACAACCCGCCGCCGTGATCGATGATGACCAGATTCCCGGAGTAGTAGAGGTTTGCGGCCAACACAACACGGCCCGGCCCCGAAGCGTGGACCTCCTCCCCGGTCGCAGCCCGCAAGTCGAGGCCGGAATGGGGAGCGCGCGCCTTCCCGTTGAAGTAGCGGCGCGTGCCGAACGGTGACGTCTTCTCTCCGGGCACCGGCCGCAGGAAGGGCTTCGCGGGAAAGGGCTGCGGCGTCCTCAGTGCGTAGATCTCCGCCAAACGGGCCTTCTCCCGCTTGATCCTCCGCTGCACGGCCTTCGGTGGCGCCACATACTTCGGCTCGACCGAAAGATGTTCGCTGGGAAAGTCCTTATGTCCCACCTTGACCACCACGCTCGCCAGGGCTTGCCGCCCGTCCACACATCGTCCGACGAGTTCGAGCAGGTCGACACCTT
>JANTFM010000034.1 GCA_024763475.1 Acidobacteriota bacterium
CTTGCCAATCGTGGTGATCAGCCAGCTCGAAGCCTCGGTGGATGATCCCGGCCCGCAAGACACTTATACGGTCGGAACTCGCGCTCGTATCCTCAAGGCGATTCGGGTCGGCGGAGGAAATGTTAACCTGATCATCCAGGGGCTGGATCGGGTCGAGATCGAGGAGTACACCGAACTCGAGCCGTTCTTGACCGCCCGGATCTGCGTTCTTGAGGACAAGAAAGAAGAGGGCCTTGAGATCGACGCCCTCGCGCGGAACCTATCCAGGCAGTTCCGCAAGTTGGTAGAGATTCACCCCAATCTCTCAGGGGATATCGCTGAACTTTCGCTCCCCGAGGATGATCCGGATCGTCTCGCTGACCTTGTCGCGTCCGTCTTGCCGGTCTCCGTTGCCGACAAAATGGATTTGCTACCGATCCTCTCGCTGCGGGAGCGTCTCGAGAAAATCACCTATCGGGTCGTTCGCGAGACCCAGGTGACCGAACTCGGAACCCAGATCCAGAGTCGGGTGATGGACGAGGTGGGGAAGACTCAGCGTCACTTCTACCTGCGCGAGCAGATGAAGGCGATTCAGAGTGAGTTGGGCGAGGGAGACGATAGGACCCGCGAGGTCGAGGAGTTCAGGACGAAGCTCGAGGAGGCGGAACTGCCCGAGGAGGCCAAACAGGTCGCAGATCGCGAACTCGATCGCCTGGCGAGCATGTCGCCCTCGTCCGCCGAGTACACCGTGTCCCGGACCTATCTCGATTGGTTGGTGAACCTCCCCTGGTCAAAATCGACTGAGGATACGATCGATCTCAAGCAGACGCGGGAGATCCTCGACAGGGACCACTACGACCTGGAGAAGATCAAGGACCGCATCCTCGAGTATCTTGCAGTACGCAAGCGCAAACCGGACATCAAGGGGCCGATTCTCTGCCTGGTCGGGCCTCCCGGAACGGGGAAGACATCTCTTGGACGCAGCATCGCACGGTCCATGGGACGTGAGTTCGTGCGCGCGTCCCTTGGTGGCGTACGCGATGAAGCTGAAATCCGCGGGCACCGGCGCACCTACGTGGGAGCGCTACCGGGCAGAATCCTCCAAGGGCTGAAACGAGCTGGAACACGGAACCCGGTCTTCGTGCTCGACGAGATCGACAAACTGGGTGCCGACTTCCGCGGCGACCCCTCGAGTGCGCTCCTCGAGGTTCTGGACCCGGAGCAGAACTTCTCATTTGCTGATCACTACCTCGAGATTCCCTTCGATCTTAGCCAGGTCTTCTTCATCTGTACTGCCAACGTGTTGGACACGATCCCACATGCCTTGCGGGATCGAATGGAGGTGCTTTCCCTTCCGGGATACACGGAGGAGGAGAAGCTGGAGATCGCACGCCGGCATCTGACACCGCGCCAGATCGAGGAGAACGGCCTGGCCAGCCTGGAGGTTCAGATCGAGGACGAGGCCATTTCTCGTGTCATCACCGATTACACGCGAGAGGCCGGTCTGAGGAATCTGGAACGTGAGATCGCCAGTCTCTGTCGAAAAATTGCGCGAAAGACCGTGGAAGACGGCGAGCCAAATGGCCCGATTGTCGTCACGGCCGAAGACGTTCAGGAGTTCCTCGGGCCGGCGAAGTTCTACCGGGAGTTGGCCGAGCGAGCCGATCGTCCCGGCGTGAGCATCGGGTTGGCCTGGACCCAGGCCGGCGGCGATATCCTCTTCATCGAGGCGACGAAGATGCGCGGCAAGCCAGGTCTGACGGTGACCGGGCGCCTCGGGGACGTGATGAAGGAGTCTGCGACCGCCGCATTGTCATGGATCAGGACCCACGCCGAACGCTTCGGGATCTCCCACGAGGTCTTCGAGAAGAACGAGATTCACGTTCACGTCCCCGCGGGCGCGATCCCGAAGGATGGTCCCTCGGCTGGTGTGACGATGGCCATCGCGCTCCTCTCGCTCCTGACCGACAAGCCCGTGCAGCCGATGCTCGCCATGACCGGCGAAATCACTCTGCGGGGTAAGGTGCTCCCGGTCGGCGGCATCAAGGAGAAGATCCTCGCCGCACGCCGGGCTGGAGTCACCCGCGTCCTGCTGCCTTCCCATAACGAGAAGGATCTCGAGGATATTCAGCCGGAGCTGAGGGAGCAGATGGAGATCGTACTCGTGCACGATCTGGATCAGGTCATCAGCGAGGCGCTATAGGCGTTTGGACGCTCAGTCAGTAGCCGGTCTGGTCGTGTCTCGACACGGAAGTCCGTCACGTTCTTCTCCGGCAATGGGCGCTCCCTGCGGTGTTGGGCCTCTGCCGCAGACTCCCGGTATCCCGTCGTCCGCCCACCTTGCCAGGACCGCCCTTGGCCAGCGAAGAGTGTGACGAGTTTTCGTGTCTAGATCCGAAGAACGAAAAAGGCGGGCCCAGGCCCGCCTTTCGCATGCTCCAAGCGGGGACGCTCCTAGAAGGGGCTGGATCCCGTATCTGATGCGCTGTTGTCATCATCGTTGGCGATGATGACCAATGCGGCCAGGCCGCCAGCTGCAAGAACTGGAATGAGCCAGCTGGAGGTTCCCGTACCGAAGACCTTTGCTCCTGTCGTTGCTGCGGTCGCGCCAGTGGTCGCTGCCGTCTTACCGGAAGCGATCGCCACCAGCGTGGACTTGCGCGGTACGCCCTCGACGATGCGGGAGACGCCATCCGGTACCCGGTCAAGGCCCGGAATACGCCGGTCCGGCTCAGCCGACCACCATTCCGTATCCTCGGGCTGTGGCGCCCCGAGAATCATCGAGATCTCGACTTTTTCTCCTGCCGGGGCGTTAATGACCCGGTTAGCGAGATAGAGTCCGTCGCTCGTCTCCACGGCGAGGTCGTAATAGCCGTAGGGCAGGCCGGTCAGCGCGTATTCTCCCTTGTCGGTCGATGGCGCAGACGAGAAGACCTGTTTCGTGTCGAGGTGCACGGCGTAGACCCGTGCGCCCATGACAGCATCCTGAGTCTGTCCGGAAAAGACAACACCACGAATCACGACATTCCCGGCTGGTCCCGCCGCGAATGCGGTCATCGCTTGTGGTCCAAAACCGAGCCCCATGATTACGAGTGCAAGGGCAGTTCTTTTGAATGCACCAATCATCTGCCTACGCATCCCATCTCCTCTATCGGCCGTTGCCGTCCGCTCGGCACAGCCCTCCCCGGGGGGAGCCCCCGTCGTCAGATCCAGCGCCGATGAGTAAAGCTAATGCAAAGTCCCGTCAGGATCAAGTGGGATAAAGCGAACAGTTTCGAAAACCGTGCTTTCGCGAAGAATTCGCTGTTCCCGGAACGTTCGGTTTCGCACAGCTGTGTTCTTAACGGTTTCAGTATCAAGGGCTTGAAGGGCTCACGGGCTGGACCAGGGTCCCGCTATCCGATGTGGCGATGAGCCCGGCCACGATCAGCGCTCCTCCACCAACCAAGGTTGCCACACCCTTCCCGGTTCGGAACCACGCCAAGCCGCTCGGGCCGGTCTTCTCCACGAGACGCGCAACGCCCCCGGTGACTCGTCCCAGGAGCTTGTCCGTGTCGCCGAGCTTGAGGCCCAGCGACTGATCCATCGGCTCGATCGCGCCCAAGCGAAAACTCGCTTTGAGAATCTTTCCCGGTGCCAGGAGGAGCACGCGGTTCGACGGATAGGCCTGCCCACCGTACTCGAAGGAAAGCTGGTAATAGCCGTAAGGAAGCCCCTCAAGAAGGAACTCCCCCTTCTCGTTGGTCATCACCGTGCGTCGTGCGTTCGCGTTCTCCAGTGCGCCAACGGTCACCGTGAGTCCCTCAAGACCCGCGCCGGCAGCATCTGAGACCGTGCCCTTCAGGCCGGAAGACCCTCCGGCCATGATGATTCCCGGTGCCACATCCTGGGCGAAGGCAGGGCCACAGAGGCCACACAGCAGCAAGAGCAGGATGGCGACGGAGCGCTTTCCCGAGGCTTGGAACATTGCTTCTTTCCTTATGGAAGTCCGGGTTCGCAAAACGGAAAACTGCGCGATCCTACAACTAGGAGCGCGACGAAGCACCCTCGCCTTCGCTTTGCGTCCTTCTCTTCTTCTTCTTCTTTCTCTTCGAGTCCTGGGAATAGCCGTAGCGATAGTAGCGGTACTGGTACGGCACGTGATCCGTCTGGACCGCATTCAGCACGATTCCGAGAAGACTGACACGTCCAGCCGTCAGCTTTTCGAGGCCGAGGCGGCCAGCTTCCCGAGAGGTGAATGCCGAGCGGATAACGAGGACCAGGCCCTCGGAGTGCCGAGCCACGATCAGCGGATCGACCACGGAGAGGATCGGAGGTGTGTCGAAGATGATGTGGTCAAAGGTGTCCAACCCGCGAAGCTCTTTGAGGAATTCCAAGTAACGGTTCGAATCGAGCAGTTCCGCCGGGTTTGGTGGCACCGGTCCGGCGGGCAGGAGCGACAGCCCTTCGATTGCTGTTGGTTGATACAGGCCCTTGATTCCGCTCATGCCGCTGAGGAAGGTGCTCAGGCCCTGGGAGGCCTTCACCTTGAGGACATGGTGGCAGCGGGGGCGCCGAAGATCAGCGTCGACCAGCAGCACCTTCCGGGAGAGCTGGGTGAGTGCGGATGCCAGGTTGATCGCCGTGGTGGTCTTCCCCTCGCTGGGTTGGCACGAGGTGACCGCGATCTCCCGTGGTGGATGGCCGGCCGTCGTGAGCAAGAGGGCCGTGCGCAGTTCCCGATAGGACTCTGCAATCGGGCTCGAGGGTGTCTGTGCTGTCACCATCGCAGGATCGGTAGCGATCCGGGCTTCCGTTCCCTGGCGGCGCTTCCCTCGGCTGGCAGGCACTGTCTCGAACGCCGGGATGAGCCCGAGCACACTCGCTCCGAGCACGTTCCGCACGTCGTCCGGCGTCTTGAGGGTATTGTCGATGTACTCCATCAAGATGGCGGCGCCGACCCCGAGAAAGAGGCCGAAGAGGAAGCCGAGCATGATGTTGAGCTTCTTTTTCGGCCGGAAAACGATGCGTGATGGGATCGCGCGGTCGATCAAACGGACGGTGTGATTGGCTTCGCCGAGGTTCGATGAAATCTCCATATCATTCTGGCGGGTCAGGAGATCGTTGAGGGTGCTTCTCTTGCGCGCGACGAGCGCGCGGAGGGACTCGTACTCGCTCAAGGCGCCCTGCTGGCCTTCGACGCGTCCGATCTGCTCGGCATAGAGCCTGGAGAGGTTCTCCTCGTTGCGCGTTGCCTCGGAGAGCTCGGATCGCGCCGTATCGATGACCTGCTTGGCGATGCGCGCCTCCTCCGTCTCCAGGCGCTTCCGGGCCGAGTCGCGCTTGGCCTTGGCGGTCTTCACCGCGGGAAGGCCGTCTCCGAGGTTTGCCTTCATGCTGGTGTAGCTTCGCTCCAACTGGTTGAGCGACTCGTTCAGGTCCTGGATCGATGCGCTCTGCCGAACCTGAGGCAGGGAGGAGGGGTCGCTCGAGAGCTTTCCGGCAAGGACCGCTTCCTTTTCAGCAACCTGTGTCTTGGCCTCGGTCAGCTGCTTGCGAAGCTCGATCAGGTCTTCCACCGCGGCGTCCTTGCTGCTGCCCTGGACGATGGAGTATTTTTTCGCGTAGGCGTTGAAGTCGTGCTCGAGACCTACCAGCTCTTTTCGCAGGTCCGCTATCTGCTTCGCGAGGAACACCTTGGAGTTCTCAGCGAGGTCCTTCTTCTCCGAAAGTGTGAACTGGTTGTAGGCATCGAAGACCGCGTTGGCGGCTTCCGCGGCGAAGTTTGGATCCTTGTGAATCGCCGTGATGTTGACCAGGTGACTATCGCGGACGGGAGTGATCGAGATCATGCCGTGAAGCTGCTCGATGTAGGGTTGCAGCGAGTCATCCGCCACGGGGTCAAGGGAGGGTGCCCGGGATATGCTGCGGAGGGCTTTGCGCTTGATCTCCGCCAGCTTGACGAGGAACTCGTTCTTCTCGCCCTCGTCTTCCCCGAACACATCGCGATTCGGGAGATCGAGACTCTTGACGGCCTCCTCCATCACGCGGCTCGAGGCCAGGATCTGGTACTGGGTGTTATAGAAGTTCTGATAGTCGATCCAGCTGGGCTCTGCAGAAGTCAGGTTCTGCCTCAGCAGGCGAATCCCGCTGCGCTCGATCGAAAGCTGTGCTGTGGAGCTGAACACGGGGGTCGCCAGGAAGCTGGCCACTGCAGCTGCCAGAGTCGTGATCAGGACACAGGTGTAGACGATCCAGCGCCGGCGCACGAGCACCTGCCAGTAGTCTCTGAGGTGGAACTCCTGCTGTGTCGTCTCGTCCGCGTTCATGTGTTCTCCCCTGGATTGCGAATCGGGCTGAGGCAGTGAGTCTTTCATCAGAAGAAGGACTCGCGGACGATGATGACATCGTTCTTCTGCAGGAGGATATCCTCGTCCTTGCCACGCATGATTCGCTTCAGGTTGATCTTGATCATCTGCGTTCCGCCCCTGGGCAGCTTGCGTTTGATGAGTACCTTGGAGCTGTTCGCCCGGTCCGTCGTGCCTCCTGCGGCGGTGATCGCCATCAGGGCGGTGACCTCCTCCTCCGAGGGGAATTCCTGCGGGCCCGGCGTGCGCACGGCGCCATTGACGTAGATCCGGATCTTGAGCTCGTAGGGCACCATCACGATGTCGCCCGGCTCCAGCAGGACGTTCAGCAGCGGGTCACCGTCATAGACCAATCGCTCGATGTCAATCTCGATACTGCGCTGATCGATGGCGCCGAAGGGCCGGTGGATCCGGATCGTCTTGCCGGCGCGATCGTTGAGGCCGCCGGCTTCGCCGATCATGTCGAGCAGGGTCTTCTGCCCGAGCATCACGAAGGCGCCTGGGTTGGCCACCGCGCCCTGTACGGTGATCATCCGGCTCTTGTACTCCTTGATGAACACCGAGACCTGTGGCTCAAGAACGAGATCCCTCGCCTTGAGCAGCGCGCCGATGGACTCCTCCGCCTGCTTCGGAGTCAGGCCTCCCAGGGCAACCGGTCCGAGCAGCGGGAGCGTGATCATCCCATCACCTCCCACGCGGCGTTCCCGGTCCAGCTCCTTGAGCTCGAAGACCGAGATCTCGACCAGATCGTGCGCGCCGATGACGTAATCGTAGGGGGCGCTGCCCGGCCGTTCCGTCGGGGCGGGGTCCTGGGCGAGTACGCCAGGCATCGCCACGAGCAGGAGCATCAGGAGGACCATAGGGCGGATCGACATCAGAAAACTCCTCTCCCGGTGACCGGGAATCAAAAACTGAAACTTCCGGACGTGGACACGTAGGTTTGCCGGTCCTCGAATCGCGCGATATTCGATGTGCGGTCACGGACCCCGATGCGAATGCCGAGATTGAGTCCGGATCGCAGCGCGATGAGGATGCCACCGAAAACATCTTTAATCTCGTCGGCACGGGGAGGCAGCGTCGCCCCCGGCTCTCCCCCGACGACAAGGGTTTCTTCGGGGTAGTCGAGGGTCCGCAACGAGCCACCCGCCTGCAGGCCCCAGATTGCCCCGAGGTAGGTTTCGACGCGCAGGCCTTGCAAGGTCTCCTCGAAGTAGAAGTTGTTCTCATATGCGGAGAAGCGCGCACCGACCTCGTAGTCGAGGAGAAACTTCGTCCGGCGTGTCGGTTTGTAGACCAATTGCGTATCGCTGACCAAGCCGTCGAATGGCTTCTTGGGACTCGACAAATCCTCGCTCTTGAGTTCCGCCCGTCCGATCTGGATCTTGCCGGAGAGGAACGCGGTCGGGCGGAACGACGCACCGAGCATCATGCGGGTCTCCTGGACCTTGTTGTCCGCGCTGCGCCCGAGGAAGGTGTCGTTTCTCTGGCGAAACTGGCCATGGAAGCGGGTCTTCCCCAAGGGGCTCCACCCAAGTTCGATGGACACGGTGTCCGTGTCGCGGTCCAGCGCCTGGGAGAGATCCGTTATTTCGAGGGTTCCATCGCCATCGAGATCGACGAAATAGGCCGAGTCGGAGTCCTTGTAGCGTGTCTCCGATGTCTTGGCGCTCAGCACGATGTCGGTTTTTGCCCCGACAAAGAGTCGAGCCCGTCCCTCGAGCAGGATGCGATTGACTCGCGTGCGTTCATCGATTTCCGAGTTCGGACGATTCTGGCGAGTCCGCCATTCCCCCTCCGCCGTGAGGAGAGTGGCACCCAGCAGGGCATCGAACTGTGCGCGAAAGGTGTTGTCCGCATGATTGAGATTGGAATGAGAGAGGAAGACCTCCCCCAGCAACTCGTCATAGAGCGTCAGCGAAAACCTCCGTCCGAAGTTCGTCTGGGCCTTGAACTCCGGTCCGAGCTTGACCACGAAATCATTCTCTTTTCCGGCAGGGTGGTCCTCTGGAACGAGGAACAGGTTGTCGTCGAAGCCGATGTTCTTGATCTGGAACGAGAGATCGACTTCGAAGGGTCCCCAGGGCCGGGCATCCAGCAGCTCCGGAAACGGTCTGTCTCGCGTGGGAGTCTGCGCGTCAGAAAAGGGAAGCAAGGCCAAGATCGCCAGGACACAGACGATCAACGTTCCGCTTCCTCGAACCTGCAGCATGCAACTCCTCCCGCGCATCAGGCCTTCGCAGCCTTGCTCTACGGCGGCCCAGGCCCCCAGCCGCCCAACTCGGCAGCCGCCCAAGTCCACGGCAGCGTAGTGTAGCTTGGATTTCGCCGCGTTCCACACTCGCTATCTGATGGCAAGCAAGGATCTTCTTCACATCCGCGGGAGGAATTCTCTCGGCATGCACGCAGGAAAGCCCGCGCAGGGCGGGCTTTCGGCAATCCGTTGGAGTGGACCTATGGGGCGTCAGGACTGATCGGGGGCAGGTCCTCGCGCTCTGGGTTATCTGCCGTGACATCGTCGGCGACGAACGCCACCACCGTGGCGACGCCCACGAGGGCTACCGTGGCGCCGACCGGACCGGACAACCAGCCGAGGAAAGCGGCTTTGGCCGGGGCCAGGGAGGTCTCACCAGTTCCAGGGAGGGCCAGCGCGATCTCACTGGACTGTCCCGCCTGTGCCGTGACGGCCGCGGATGCCAAGGGAGCACCAGACGCGTCGAACATGATCAGCAGGTAGGCGCCCGCCGGAAGATCGGCGAGCCGGAAGCGGCCCTTCGTGTCTGTGGCGGCTTGCGCGAGAGGCTGCTCTGCACCCTTCTGGAAGAGCTGGACAGATACGTCAGCGACCGGCGCTTCGAAATCGGGTGTAAAGACCCGTCCCCGGATCGTGGAAGATTCCGTTGGAGCGGCGAACACGACTAGGCTTCCCATGCTCAACGCGAGAGTGAGCAGAACGGCGAGTGTGCGGCGAGATTTTGTCGTCATGTATTCCTCGACCTCCTAGCGAAGGCGTGGCTCCCTGCCGAAGCAAGGCTGGAACGGTTAACACCATGCGCCGACGCTCCGCCGACACGTTTTCGAAAAGAAGATAGGTCCTCACTGAACAGAAATCCCGTCCATTTACGGAAAGGATCCCGCCTTCAAACGAGTGCAGCCCAAGAAAGCCCAGAACGAACACCGCGTCATCAGACAATTCCCCGCTTGCCTGCCGGAATCGCTCGCCCCAGTCGCCATCGGATGAGAGAATTACTCCAGTTTTCAAAAAAAGCAAAGGGGAAACAGGGATGGACACTGCAGATATGCAGCAGCGACTGGCGGAGATCATCAAGTCCGAGTCGCTCAGGACCGGAGATTTCGTCCTCGCGAGTGGAAAACGCTCGACTTACTACCTGGACTGTCGGCGGACGACGCTCCACCCCGAGGGCGCGTGGTTGGTGGGCCAAATGGTTTGCGAGAGGATCGATCGCTGCGAATGGGATGTCGATGCTGTCGGTGGACTGACCCTCGGAGCCGACCCGGTGGCCACGGCCACGTCGATCGCCTCGTTCCTGCGGAAGAAGCCGCTGAGCGCTTTTCTCGTCCGCAAGGAGCGAAAGGCTCATGGAACCGGGCAGCAGATCGAAGGAGCCCCACCCAAGGGATCCCGAGTCGTCCTGGTGGAGGATGTTGTGACCACCGGCGGGAGCACGATCATCGCAGCGGAGGCCGCGAAGCAAGCTGGACTCGAGGTCGTCGGAGCCATCGTGCTCGTCGATCGGGAGGAAGGAGGCCGCGGGGCCCTTGCAGACCATGGCATCTCGCTCGAGGCACTCTTTACGGCCAAAGAGCTCCTGGCCCGTTGAGGTCCTGGTCCTTGAGTCTGGTTTTTTGGCTCGGTGATGTTCCTGTCCGAACTCGCCCCGCGTCCGGTCAAGGTGTCCGACAGCGGGACAGAAGTGGTGAATGCTACTGGGGTGAGTCCTGGACAAGTTTTTACTAGTCAACACTTTAGTCCTGTGCATGCGTCTTGCATTAGAGCTGTGCGACGGGCCGCCACGGAGGCGGTGCCGGACATAGGATGGACTGTTGATGTACGAGGACTCTCTCCCCGAAAACCTACTCGATGAATTGACCCGGCTGGTTGGCAGGCCTGTCCCGGTTGTACAGGAAGCCCTGACGCGTTTGCTGGGAGTCCTCCTGACCGAATCCGGTTCGGAGTCGATCCGCTGCTTGAGCCCCTACCCGATGACCGCCTGGGTCGCCTTGGCACCCGAGTGCCGCCTGTCCCGTGAGTCCTGGGCTGCGGTCACTTCGGTGGGGTTGAGTGCCGAGGAGGGCTTCACGGCTCTCGCCGTCGTTGATGACCACGTTCGGCGCTTCTACGGCAATGAGGCTTGGAAAAGCCTGCGTGACTGGGGGCATCGTATGGCACTACGTTATGACATAAGCTTGCCGGGCAAGCGGCCGGTAAAGACAGTGGCGGGTCGTGTGCGAGGTGCTCGGACCCGTCAGGTGATGTGACCTCGGGGGTCAAGGAGGAGGCGCGTAGCTACCATGGAAACGGTTGGTTCGAAAAGATCAAGGGAACTCCGGAAACACCTCGGCGAGCTGTTTGTTCTCGACGAGGGCGTCGTCAGTGCGGCGCTGATGCTATTCATCGGGTCGATTCACGACCGGCTCTCCCGCTCCGTGGAGGTCAGCCTGGTTTCGTGGATCCCTGAAACCTGGGGCTTCCTGAACAAAGACGGCCGAGACCTATTCGGCGATGGCGTTCGAGGCGTCGAAGCCCTGGAGGAACGCGTTGAGGCGGCGGGAATCCCCGCGAAACGGGTCGGGGCGTTTATCTCGGAGCTGATGGCATTCCTGGATCGTCGCTGCGGCCGTCCCCTCGCGGATTCCATGCGGAGAAAGATCCCGGAAATCGCCGAGATCGAACGGAATCACTCGCTCTTGGAGAGTCAGGCCGATCTCAACTCTTCGGACCCGACAGACCTGCCGCTGGTCGAGGTCTAGTTACATCCCTTCGAATCTCGCGACGAAGTCTTCAAGGGCCTGATCCCGCAAGAGCCGACTATACCCTGGCGCGTGTGGGTCTAGCAGCTCTGTTCCGGCGCCTGGGATCTCGACGATCTCCAGCGGGATCTCGGCCGCCTTGAAGGCGGACAGCACCGTGTCCTTGACCTTGGTGGAGAATCCGCGGTTCTCTTCTCCCACGAAGAAGAGGACAGGAGCGCTCACTCCTGCCAGCCAGGTCTTGTCCCAAGGGAGGCGGCAGGTATCGAGTGCAAGGACCGTCAGGTCCGGCTCGTGACGAGCGGCAGAGTAGGCGTGGGTGCCCAGTGGTCCGCTGGCGAGGATCGCGATCTTGCCGTTCTTCAAGCGTGGGTCTGCCCGGAGTTGAGCGATCCCGGCCTGGATCATTGCGCGAGCCCGCTCCTCGCGGATGCCGGCCTGCAGCTCGCTGACGGCCAGTCGCGCACTCGGGACGATGCCCTCGAGCAGATCCGGAGCGAGCACGAGGAACTTATCCCCTGCCAGAGTCCGTGCGACATCTCTGAATTCGGAATCGAGTCCCCAAGACCCGTGCACCAGGATCACAGCACCCTCAACCGAGTCGCTGGACTGATCGACGAAAAACGCCCGGCCCGCTGGAGTCGTTCCCTCCACGGTCAACATCACACCTGGCTTGCCCTCGTCCACGACGGTCGGGGAAGCCGGCGGCGCCTCGATCAATGGCGCTAACTCTTCCTCGGAATAGCGTTCCTGCTGTCCGGTACCGCAACCCGCCATCAGGAGCAGCAGGGTCACGAGAATCGCGAAGGTGGCATGGAGTGTTGAATTCTTCATCCTGCGGAATCTCCCTGTGGTCGGCCTGGGCCGGAGAAGACAGGATACGTGAAGCGGGCGAGGGATCAACGTCGCGGGGGCAGGAGTTCTCCGCAGATGAGGAGGGCTGCATCATCCTGCAGCATGCGATGGACTTCGATGACGCGCTTGCGCGTTTCCCGCCAGTGCTCCGAATTGTCAATGACATAGTCGGCCAGGGCCGCCTTGCTCACGACGGGCATCTGTGAGCGGATCCTGGCGCCGGCATCATCTACGCTCAGGCTGTTTCTCGTAACCAGCCGCAGGAGTTGAGTCTCCGCTGCTGCTGTCACGACCACGAGGCGGTGGAAACTCTCGTGTCTTCCGGTCTCGATCAGGAGAGCGGCGTCGTAGATCACGATATCCGCGTCCTCCGAGTCTGCGACGGCGTGGATCCTCGCCTGGCTGCGCTCGATCACCATCGGGTGGATCAGGGCTTCGAGCTGCCTCCGGGCCGCATCGTCGGAGAAGACCCGTTTCGCGAGTTTCTCTCGGTCGATACCCCCGTCCCACGCGACGACCGCCTCGCCAAAACACTGTATGACCGGTCTTACGCCATCCCCCCCGGAGGCTAGGAGTTCGTGCACGATCGCATCGGCGTCGACGACCGGGATCCCCAACTCGCGGAACATCCCGCAGACCGTGCTCTTCCCCGTCGCGATGCCTCCGGTCAGCCCGACGAGGAGCACAGGCCGGAGGCGATCGTTCCTGGGAACAACGCTCATCGCTTTCAGTCACCCCCGAGCCCGGCGCTGCGTCGCGCCCCGGTGAGGGTGTTTTCGAGGAGCATCGCGATCGTCAGGGGGCCGACGCCGCCGGGGACTGGCGTGATCGCCGACGCTCGCTCCCGAGCTTCCCCAAAATGCACGTCACCGACAAGAGACTTGCCGTTCTTGGCGAAACGAGCGAGCCGCTTGGGCTGCCCGGAGAGGAGGTCCGCCGCTTGTTCAGGGTCGGTGATCCGGTTGATCCCGACGTCGATCACCACGGCACCCGGCTTGATGAAGTTGCCCCGGATCAGCCCGGGATAGCCGACCGAGGCGATCAGGACGTCCGCCCGGGAGCAGACTGTTGCCAGATCATGAGTCCGGGAGTGGCAGACGGTAACCGTGGCGTGTCTCGAGAGCATCAGGAGCGCTGCCGGCTTGCCCACGATGTTGGAGCGGCCGACGATCACGACCTCCTTGCCCTTCAGGTCGATGCCGTCCTCATCGAGGAGTGCGAGCACCCCCTTTGGCGTACAGGCGACGAAGCCGCCTTCCTGACCGAGGAGCAGCTTGCCTGCACTCACGGGGTGAAAACCGTCGACATCCTTGTGAGCCGGGACGGCGAGCTGGACCTCCTCCGTATCGAGATGTCCCGGAAGCGGAAGCTGGACGAGAATGCCATGGACCGCATCGTCATCCGCCAGCCGCGTCACCGAGTCCAGAACCTGCTCGCGCTTCGCGTCTGCGGGCAGGCGGATCAGCAGCGAGTGGATCCCGGCGGCCAAGGCCGCCTTCTCCTTGCTCGCGACGTAGACGGAGGATGCGGGATCATCCCCCACCAGGATGACGGCGAGGCCCGGCACGCCGCCGGTCTTGGCCTGGTAGTCCTTCACGTCTTCGGCAACCCTGGCCTTGATCTTGGTTGCAAGGGCCTTTCCATCGAGTATGCGCGCGCTCACCGGCATGTCCTCACTGGTATCCTGATCGAGTTCTAGTTCTTCCCGGGATCGTCCGGGTCCAAGAAATGCTTGGAGAAGGGTAGCTGGATCTTGTGAGTTTTCGAGCCGACCTGGATGAAGGGCAGTTCCATGATCATTCGCTCCGAGGCGGTCGAGAGATTCGGAAAGAGAAGGAGTCCTTCCCGACCCTCGCCGGCATCCAGGTAGACGGGGCCATCGTACAACCCGCGCATGAACCCCTTGACCTCACTCTCGTCAGGGCTGCTCTCCCGGTCGGGCCGGAGGAGATCGTAGCTACGCGTGTAGTCCAGGGGAGCTCGGCTGGCACTATGGTCATCCGGCCAGAGCCGGATGCTCTGGGTCTCGAGGTGCACGGGAAGATCCCCCGTGGCTCGGATCACCATCCGGAAGGTCAGGAAGTGATCGCCCAAGCCACGGCGGATCAGCGGGTCCTCCTCGAGTTTGAGGCGTCGCTTGATCCATTCGGCGCGCTGGGAGCTGCTCAGGGGGTTTAGCTCCACCAGCACGCCCGGTCTTTCTGCCCGGACCGTCGCCTCCTGGGCGAGGAGCGAGCCGTCGGGTGCCATCGCCACGACTTCGAAAGGCCGGTCGGCAACGGGTGCCGAGGCGCAGGCGCTCAGCGCGATGGCAGAGAGGCCCGAGAACAAGAAGAAAAGACGTGGCACGGATGGATCCTCCTTGCCCAGAGTCTAGCAGCCCGTCAAGAAACTCCTGTCGATCGAATGCACCGGCCTTGCCATCTCGTGACAGGAGAGTCAAGAAACTCCCCTTTACCAAGTGCGCTGGCCTTGCAATCCCGGTCCCGCGCATCCAGGGCAGTCTATCAACGGAGTGCCCGCACGGAATGGGGTCCGGGAGACAAATCTGGTCCCGGGCCATGACTGCGCGATAGAATCTCCCTTTTGCCCCGGAGGAACAGGGTCTTGAGCGAGCAGTCGATCGTCGTTCGCGGCGCAGCCGAGCACAATCTCAGAAGGGTCGACGTGGAGATCCCGCGGGATCGTCTCGTCGTGATCACAGGGGTCTCGGGGTCGGGGAAGTCCTCCCTGGCCTTCGATACGATCTACGCCGAGGGACAGCGTCGCTATGTCGAGTCTCTCTCTGCGTACGCCCGGCAGTTCCTTCAGCTGATGCAGAAGCCCGAGGTCGAGTCCATCGAGGGCCTGTCCCCGGCGATCTCGATCGAGCAGAAGACGACCTCCCGGAATCCTCGATCCACCGTGGGCACGGTCACCGAGATTTACGACTATCTCCGGCTGCTCTTCGCGAGGGTTGGTCGGCCGCACTGCCCCGTCTGCAAGACACCCATCGAGCGACAGAGCGTGCAGCAGATTGTCGATGCCGTCCTCTCCTACGAGGAAGGGACCCGCGTGCAGGTCCTGTCCCCGGTGGTGCGGGGCAAGAAGGGGCACTACCGCAAGGATCTGGAACGCTATGCCGCGCAGGGATTCGTGAGGGCGCGAATCGATGGCGAGATGGTCGACCTCGATGAGCCTCCCGCTCTCGACAAGAAGAAAGCCCACGACATCGAGGTCGTCGTCGATCGGCTCGTGATTCGTGACGAGGTGCGCTCTCGACTCGCGGATTCCATCGAGACCTCGCTGCGCTTGGGCGATGGACTCGTCATGGTCTCGGTTCCCGAGGGAGAAGAGGTCCTCTTTTCGGAACACTACGCCTGTGCAGAGCACGGGATCTCGATCCCCGAACTCACTCCACGCTCTTTCTCGTTCAACTCGCCCTTCGGGGCCTGTCCGACCTGCGACGGGCTGGGTGTGCACCGAGAATTCGATCCGGAGAAGATCATCGTCGATCCGGACTCTCCCGTGATTGCCGGTGCGATCGACCTGTGGAGCGGCCAGGAATCCTCGATCATGCGGGAGATGATCTCGGTGGTCCTGCGCGCGCATCGCCTGCCGGCGAATACCGCCTGGAAGGCGATCCCGCTGCGGGTGCGCCGGGTCCTGATGTACGGTTCCGGCAAGCAGGAATTCGATTTCGTGTTCAAGGGAGCGCGCTCCGAGTACTCCTTCCGCCGTGCGTTTGAGGGCATCGTGCCCCGGCTCCAACGCAAAGTGCGTGAGACGAGCTCTGATACGGTACGCGAGGAACTCGAGCGCTACATGTCGGCTTCGCCCTGCCATGACTGCGACGGCACGCGGCTGAGGGCCGAGTTCCTCGCCGTGACTGTGGGGGATCAGAACATCGCCCAGGTTACCGGGATGACCGTCAGCCATGCGGCGCGTCACTTCGAGTCCCTCGACCTGAGCGAGCGCGAGGAGACGATCGCTCGGTTGATTCTCAAGGAACTCCGTGAGCGGCTGGGATTCCTGGCGAACGTGGGATTGGGCTACCTGACGCTCGACCGGGCCGCGGGCACGCTGTCCGGGGGAGAGGGGCAGCGGATCCGCTTGGCAACCCAGATCGGCTCGCGGCTGACCGGCGTGCTCTACGTGCTCGACGAGCCCTCGATCGGCCTGCACCAGCGGGACAACCGCCGCCTGCTCGATACCCTCTGCGCGATGCGGGACCTGGGGAACACGGTGATCGTAGTCGAGCACGACGAGGAGACGATCCGCAGCGCCGACTTCGTTGTTGATCTCGGACCCGGAGCCGGAGAGCTGGGCGGTGAGATCGTCGTGGCGGGAACTCCGGCCGAGGTCGAGGGGGCGTCGCGCTCGATCACCGGTCAGTACCTGTCCGGCGCGCGCCGCATCGAGATTCCCAGGCAGCGACTTGCGCCGGATGGACGCTGGATCTCGTTGAAGGGTGCCAGCCAGCACAACCTGAAGGGGATCGACGCGCGCTTCCCCCTCGGCCTGATGACCTGCGTTACCGGTGTCTCGGGTTCCGGGAAGTCCACCCTCGTCAATCATACGCTCTACCCGGCGATCCTCCGTCATCTGGGGCAGGTCAGTGACCGTCCCGGAGAGCATGCCGAGATTCTCGGCCTGGACCAGATCGAGAAGGTCGTCGATATCGATCAAAGCCCGATCGGCCGGACGCCACGCAGCAATCCGGCGACCTATGTCGGCGTGCTCGCACCGATTCGTGACCTCTACGCCCAGGTACCCGACGCCCGAGCCAAGGGGTACAAACCCGGGCGTTTCTCGTTCAACGTCAAGGGAGGCCGCTGCGAGATCTGCGAAGGCTGCGGCCTGATTCGCATCGAGATGCACTTTCTTCCCGATGTCTTCGTGACCTGCGACGAGTGCCATGGGTCCCGTTACAACCGTGAGACCCTGGAGATTCTCTGGAAAGGCAAGACGATCGCCGATGTCCTCGGGATGACAGTTCATCGGGCCCTCGAGTTCTTCGAATCGGTGCCGCAGATTGAGCGCAAGCTCCGGACGCTCCAGGACGTCGGCCTCGGCTACCTGCGCCTCGGCCAGCAGGCGACCACGCTCTCCGGAGGAGAGGCCCAGCGGGTCAAGTTGGCCAAGGAACTCTCCCGGAGGAGTCGCGGCACGACGCTCTACCTGCTCGACGAGCCCACGACCGGTCTTCACTTCGAGGATGTGCGGAAACTCTTGCAGGTCCTCGTGAAGCTGAGGGACGAAGGCAACACTATCGTGGTCATTGAGCACAACCTGGATGTGATCAAGACCGCCGATTGGATCCTGGATCTCGGCCCCGAGGGCGGTGCAGACGGTGGTGCACTCGTGGCGGAAGGGCCTCCGGAGGCCATCGCGGAGGTGGAGTCCTCTTGGACCGGGGGTTACCTCAGGGAACAGCTCAGGGCCGCAAGATGACCTTTATTCTGACGACGCCCCTCGGCTGGATCTTCCTCGCGGGTCTCGCGATGATCCTGGTCCGCCTCTTCTTTGGATGGACCAGAGATGCAAAGACCGGCACCTGGCAGCCGCGGCGCTTCTTTCGCCCCTTCCTGTTGCTGTGGCTGGCGACGATGGCCCTATCCACGGATCAGGTTGCTCGTTGGATCGCGGATCCGCTGGAGCGCGGCGAACTCGCCGTCCCGCTCCCGAACTGGCTCGAACAGGAGGTGCCAGAGGCCATCGTGGCGCTCGGTGGTGGCCTCGCCGGGCCGGCCCGCCCCGGCGTTCCGCTGAGCGCAGCGAGTACCGAACGGCTCTTCGCAGCCCTCGCCGCTGCGCGAGCATGGCCGGAGGCCATGGTCTTGTTCA
>JANTFM010000035.1 GCA_024763475.1 Acidobacteriota bacterium
TTCCTGAAGGTCACGACCGGCTTCTGCTGCAGCAGGAACTCGGAGACGACCGATGAGGTGTCCGATACCATGATGTCGGCTTCTCTCAGAAGTGGTATGACGTCATCTGTCTCGATGTAGGCCAGGTTCTCACCCTGGATCGCCCGGTACTGGTCCACGACCGCTCGGTCCATCTTGGGATGGAAGTTGACCAGCCACCTCCATCGACCGGTCGCGGCCAGGTCTTGAACGCTTCTGAGTAGAGCGCGTGCTCCGCTCAAGCGAGGGGTGAACGTTGAGCTCAGCAGGACGACCCTGCGGTCTTCCGGAGACCTGTCCCGGGGAGAGTGTTCAAACAGGGGATCCATCTTGGGCCAGCCGGTTTCCACGACTTCGAACGAAGCGTGTTTCTTCTCAAGGGCCTTGAACGGAATCGTGGTGTCCGGTCCTTGGGTGCAGTAGAGGTCGAAGAGGTTACGGATTCTGAAATGACCGCGATCGTCACTGCGCTTTCGCGCGTGAAAGCCGTGAAACAACTCGACTTTGATCCCCGGAAAGAAGGCTGGAACGACGTTGCCCGGCACAAACACCGCGCAGGGGGAAAAGCCCATGACGTCGTCCACGGTCTCGAGCTGCGTGTCGCCGGGACGCAGGTATCGCGTCAGCTCGTCCGGACTGTCGAGGAACCACGCGATACGGTCGCCACGGCCCTCGATGACGCTCTGCAGGGGTCGGAGGATGGCGAAGGCATAGAGCTGCCGGACGTAGAAGAGGTACTTTCGCAACGGTCCTCCAGGTTGGTCCGGACCACCTGCGGCTGGTCCGGGCTTGGCATCATGCGGACATATTCTCCCTCATGGAGCGAGATCAAGTGTACCGCCGACCGTGAGTTCTACGAACACGCTCGAGCTGCCCGGGCGTGACCTCACCGCGTGGCGCTGGAAAGCTCTGGACGCAGGGACGAGGTGCAGCGCAAGTGTGCGATCCTTCCGGCGTCTCGCAATGCCGGGCCCCGGGGCGCAGGTGCGGGGTGTGAGGCGCCTGCGCTGTCGACCCGGTGTTTCTCGAGGCAGGATCGTCTTCGTGCAGGCACGAGTGTGCAGCCAGGAGCCCCATGGCTCGCAGACAGCGAGAGGGCGGCCCGCAGGCCGCCCTCCTCCTTGGTCTGGATCTGATCGTGGCTTACGCCAGGACGAACTTGTATCCGTAATGCAGGATGCCGCTGGCGCCATCCTCGGTGACCTTGCGGAACTCGAGGCGCACCTTGTCTCCCAACTTGAGCTCTTCGGGCTTGCAGTCGGCGATCTGGGCGGTCACTTTGACGCCATCGTCGAGCTTGATGATGCCCACCGCGTAGGGAGCCTCGTCGGTGAAGCCGCTCGGGGCGACCTCGATGATCGTGAAGGTCTCGACGACGCCGGTCTGGGCGAGAACCTGTGTCTCGAAGGTCTTGGAGCCGCACGCGTCGCAGACGAGGCGTGGCGGGAAAAAGATCTTCGAGCAGCCGCTGCACTTGCCGGCTTCGTAACGATAACGCTGGGGCTTTTCTCTCCAGCTTCTTGGTGATCCAATCATGGCATGCTCCGCCGGGCTCAGGAGAGCCGCTCGAAAATGTGGACGAGGGATGAGGCGCCTGTACCGCCCATGTTTTGGGCGAGGGCCCAGTGCGCGTCCTTGATCTGACGCTTGTCGCTGTTGCCGCGCAGCTGGTTGACGATCTCGTAGACCTGGGCGACGCCCGTGGCGCCGACCGGGTGCCCCTTGGACTTCAGGCCGCCTGAGGGGTTGACGGGCATCTTGCCACTCAGCGCGGTTAGGCCGGACTCGGCTGCCGCTCCGCCCTGGCCCTTCTCGACCAGACCGAGTGCTTCGATTGCCATGATCTCAGAGATGGTGAAGCAGTCGTGAACCTCGCAGAAGGACAGGTCCTTCGGGCCGATTCCTGCCTGCGCGTAGGCCTTCTCCGCGGCGCGTGCCGTGGACTCGATTGCGGCGATATCGCCGCGGTCGTGCAGCGCCATCGTATCCGTTGCGTGCGCGGAGGCCGCGATGCGCACCGGCGTGTTCTTGGTGAATTCCTTCACCTTGTCCAGCGGGACGAGGATCGCTGCTGCGGCCCCGTCGGTGATCGGCGAACAGTCGAGCAGGCGGAGCGGATCCGCAACGGCCGGCGAGTTCATGACTTGTTCAGCCGTGACCTTCATCGGGAACTGTGCGTTGGGGTTGAGCGAGCCATTCGCGTGGTTCTTGGCGGCGACTTCCGCCAGCTGCTTCTGTGTCGTCCCGTAACGGCTCATGTGCACCCGGGCCATCATCGCGTAAAGACCCGGGAAGGTGATTCCATGGAAGCACTCGTACTCCTGGTCGGCTGCAGTGCTCAGCGCATAGGTCGCGGCCGCGCCGTCCACGTCGGTCATTTTCTCGACACCCGATGCGAGCACGATGTCACTCATGCCGGAAGCGACTTCCATGTAGGCCAGGCGGAAGGCGAGGCCCCCCGAGGCGCAGGCCGACTCGACGCGGGTCCCGGGAATCGGCCCCATGCCGAGTTGGTCGGCGAGCATTGCGCCCAAGTGCTCCTGGCCGACGAAAAGGCCGCCACTCATGCACCCGACGTACATGGAGTCGACACGATCGACTCCTGCGTCTTCGATGGCCTTGAGGGCAGCGTCTGTCCAGATCGTGCGGTGCGAGTCATTCCAGAGCTCGCCCCACTTGTTCATTCCCACGCCGATAACGGCGACATCACGCATTCTGATCTCCCTTCGCTCAGTCTTCGAGCATGCGGATCTTGCCGCGGTACTTGGCGTAGGTGCCGTAGTCGATGTAGATCGGGTTGTCCTCGAGCTGCTCGCGCGTCTGCGGAGCTGCCTTCTGGACCTTCGCGATCTCGTCAGTTACCCGGAAGATGAACCCGTCGCTGCCGGACCCGGAGCCGTAGCTGACCATGAAGATGCGGTCACCCGGCTTGGCGACGTCGAGGACAGCCGACAGGCCCATCGGGGAGGAACCGGAGTAGGTATTGCCCAGGATCGGCGCAAGCCACCCCTGTTTCATCTGCTCGGTGCTAAAGCCGAGTTTCTTGCCGGCACGCATCGGGAACTTTCCGTTCGGCTGGTGGAACACCGCCCATTGGAAGTCCTTCGGCGTCGTGCCGCTCTTCTCGAGCAGGCCGCGCCCACAGGGTACAACGTGGTCGAAGTAGGCCGGCTCGCCCGTGAAACGGCCTGCGTGACGGGGGTAATGCTGGTACTCGCGCCGCCAGAAGTCCGGGGTGTCCGTCATGTGAGCGTGCGTGTGCTCGCAGACGGCGAGGACCTTCTCCTTGCCCATGATGAAGGCGGCGGCACCTGCGGCAGCGGAGTACTCGAGCGCATCGCCGGGGGCTCCCTGGGAGGTGTCGGCGCCGATGCCCAGGGCGTAGTCCATCTCTCCGGCCTTGACGAGGGACATGGCGACGAACATGCCTTCCGTGCCCGCCTTGCAGGCGAACTCCATGTCAGCGCAGTGGATATTGGGAGTCGCTCCGATGGCATCTGCGACGATCGTTCCACTCGGTTTGACCGCGTAGGGATGGGACTCCGAGCCGATGTAGATCGCGCCGATTTTGTTTGCATCGATGCCACTGCGCGTCAGCGCATGGCGAGCGGCTTCGACCGACATGGTGATGACATCCTGATCCGGGGAGGGTACCGACTTTTCTCCCAGCATCAGGCCCTTCTTGTAGGTGGGTGCGTCCGCTCCCCAGACCTTGGCGATCTCTTCGACCTTGATCCGGTGGCGCGGCACGTAGGCACCGTAACCAACGATTCCGACATCCATAAACCAGCCTCCAGCATCGCTCCCGGCAGTGGGGACTGCCGGGCGGGTTGCCTCGAAGGGCGCGCTGCCTACTTCCTGTCTAGCTTCCCTCTTCTCTAAGCAAATCGCGCGCCCGGAAGATTACGGAAGGGGGTACTTGGAACAAAATGGCAAGGGTCTCCGGAGGAGCCCGGAGCAGGAACTCCGAGCCCGCAGGGTAGCCCTCGAGCTCGGCAATGACATCTTTCGCTTCGAGATGCTGCAACCCGGAGTGCCCGGGTTCTGAAGGCAGCGCCCGGTCCGAGGCCTCCCGCGCCACGAGGCGCGCGCGGAGCAGGGACTCGGTGAGCCGCTCGCGCTGCTCCGGGGTTTCCAGGTATTCCCGGGCTGTGGCGACGACCGGGGGAGGGACCTCGAAGAGCACCGCCACGCTCTCGATCGGTGCGCTGCGGAAGAACTGAAACCCATCGCGCCGCCTAGCCACGTGACTGAGCAAAATCTCTATTTCCGCGGGGATGGGAGCGGTGGTCATCGCGTTGATTCCTGGTCTGAACGAGTTTTGGCGCCGCCTGTAGGCTAACTTGCCGGTGAGTATAGTGCCAGCTTCATGAATGGGATCGAAGGGGTGACGCGGACGACCGGGGTGCTTTCTCCGGTGCAGATCTCTAGAAATAAGGAGTGATGCGGAAAACCAGGGCGTTGTCCCCCGCCCGGCCTGCGAGCGGCAGGTCGAGCGAAAAGCCGGGCGGGAGCTTCTCGCTGACCGTCGTGTCGATTGCCGGCCCATTCTCGCCGTCCGCCGCGTGCTCGCGCCGCAAGCGGACGCGCAGGAAGACCCGGCCATCCGTGATGGACTCGGGCAGGATCTCGATCACGAGCTGCTGCGAGGGCTCCTGGGCCCCTTCCGCGGCATCGACCAGTCCCGGCTGCTGCTGAAAGCTGTAGGCGACTTTCGAACCGACGATGCTGGCGAGCCGGTTGCTTTCGAGCGAGCGATAGTCGTCTCCGCGTCTCTCCATGACCTCCAGCAGGATTTCGACGGCCTCGGCTCCGGGGCGGAGGGCTGCAACCTGGGGGATGCGCTCCCAACTTACAGAACTGGTGAGGATCAGCCGCTCCTTCGCAGCCGGATCGGACCAGATATCCAGCAGCAGAAGACGCCCGCTGGCCAGGGTGGTGTCCCGGTGAACGCGGACCGGGGAGGCAGAGTCTGGATGGACCTCGGAGTCGATGCGCAGGCGGCAACTGGCATCGTCCGCGGCGGGCTCGACGATGAAGGTGAGCGCGGTGACGAGAGCTGTGCCTCCGTTCTTGATCTCTTTCGCGAAGGCGATGGTCTCCCCCGCACGGGCCTTGAGGGTCTCCTGGACGACGACCGGCGTCCCCGAGGGTGGCCGGAGAGTCAGCTGAAAGTTCACCGTGACCCGGGTCTCGTAAGTGAGGGTCAACGGTGAAGAGGCCCACGCCCGGGGAAGAAAGATTCCGGCTGCGATCACCACGCAGAGGGCGGCGAGACGGCCTGAGTCTTTCACCGTCATCCCGGAACGGCCTCCAAGAGCGCCTGAATCCTTCACGATCATTCCAGCAGTGCCTCCGTGACGGTCTGCAGCCCTCGCGATCAGTCCAGCAGGGCTTCCGTGAGGGCCGTTGGTTGGCCCGCAATCCTGGAGGCGCCGAGCAGCCAACCGCCCACGCCCAGCGCCAGGCCGAGGACGAGCGTAGCAGATGCGGCGGAGAACGAGAGACCTGGTTTGGCCACCTCGATCGAGACGAGTACGGGGGCGAGTACGAAACCCTGCCCGAGGGGCATCAGCAGGCGCGCGGCTCCCGGAGCCCACACCGGGTCTCCCTCAGCCTCCAGCGCTGCGGGCCAGGGCCACCATGCGGAAAGGGCGGACCCGACGCCTGCCCCGGCTGCCAGGCACCCGAGCCCCGCAAGCGAGGCGGCGCCTGCGGAGGGAAGATCGTGAAAGAGTGCGCTAAGAGCGAAGGGGAGCACGAGGAGGGCCATCAAGTGCGGTGCCATGATGGCAAGTTCGGCATGGAGAAGCAGGTGCCGCGGGCGCAGCGGTGTCAGGCCGAGGGAGGCCGCCGCTCGTCCTCCCAGGCCAAGCGCGTTGGCCATCAGCGCGGCAGGAGCGCTGGCGATCAGCCAGGCGCTGAGCAGCGACGTGACGGGAGCGATGGGCAAGGTGTCGATCCCCCGCCTCACGAGGACTGCGCCGAGGATGAGCACCAGAACCCCCGTCCCGAGCCCCTGCGCGAAGAGGGCGCGCGCCCGGGGAAGACTCCAGGTCAGGACCAAGCCTGTCGGGAGCCAGTCCCGGCGGAGCCGCGGGAGCGTCGCCCGGGGCAGGCGGAGTTCCGGCAGAGTGATCGCCAGTGCCAGCGTCCCAAAGGCCACGAGATGGAGTGCGAGCCCGGCCATCGCGGCCCGCCAGTCATGGGCCCAGGAGGCCCTGAGTGCGCGTGCCACCCAGTGGCCGGGTGTCAGCGGCGAGAGGGGGTCCTGCCCCAGTTGCTCGAAGGGGCCGAGCATCATGATCAACCAGCCAACCAGGAGCCCAAGGGCCAGGCTCCTCCCCAGCGGCCGTCCGAGGAAGGGGGTCTCGTCCCCGGGGTGAAGCGGGGTCGAGAGGCGCCGGAGAAGCAGGGCGAAAGCGGCGGCGAGGGCGACGGTACCTGAGGCGGCTGGGACCGAGAGCATCGCGGCTCGGGGCGAGGACTGGCCGGCCCCGGCGACGAGGGCCAGGCAAGCGGGCCAGATCACGAAGGCGCTCGGCTGGAGCCATAGGATCGAGCAGAGATCGTGGGCGACGATCTCGCTCCGGCGGAGTGGCAGGATCGACAGGGGATGTTGGTCGAGCCCCGTGCGCTGCGTGTCCGAAAGCAGCACCGTGAGGCCGGTCAGGATGACGGCGATGTTCGCCATGGTGCCGCCGGCCGCGGCACCAAGTTGATGTTCCCCCGCCTCCGCGAGCGCCCCGAGAAGCACTGTACCGACGATGGCGAACGCCGCCGATGCAGCGAGGAGCATCAGGCCGGCGAGCAGTGAGGCGGAGGCCCCGGCGAGGAGCGCGGGAACACCGAGCTTCTGCCTGGCAGCCTCCCGCCATCGGCTCAGCATGACCTGGCCCTGGAGTTGGAACAGTCCGACGAGCGCACGGATTCTCACGGCTGATACCACTCAAGGCCGGGAAGACGCTCGTTGCCGCCCAGCGTCGCCAGCAGCGCCTCCTCGAGGGTCGCATGGGAACCGATCGCCTCCTCGAGGGTTCCTGCCGAGCGAATCGAGCCCTTCGCGAGGATGGCCACGTGAGTGGCGACGCTCTCGACGAGCGGCATAACGTGGGAGCTCAGGAAGACGGTGACGCCCCTCGTTCGCAGCTGCTCGAGCATGCGGCGGATCGTATGGGCTGAGACGGGATCGATCCCTTCGAAGGGCTCGTCCAGGAAGAGCAGGGCAGGAGCGTGGATCATCGCGGCGGCGAGAACAGCCTTCTTGCGGGTTCCGTGGGACAGGGTCTTGCATGGCTGATCGACATGCGCCTCCAGCGAGAGCGCGGTCGTGATCTCCTCGGCTCTCCGCAGGGTTTCGTCAACGTCCATGCCGCGCAACTGACACATTCTCATGAGGTTCTGTCGGGGAGAAAGCTCGCCGTACACGGCAGGAAAGTCTGGTACGACGCCGATGAGCTGCTTGAGGCCGGCGGGATCCGTCTCCGGGTCACGGTCGAGGACGCGCACCTGCCCGCCACTTCGAGAGATCAGTCCCGAAAGAATTCGGACGGTCGTGGACTTGCCGGCGCCGTTGGGTCCCACGAGGGCGAAGAAGGAGCCGCGAGGGACGATGAGATCGATGCCGCACAGCGCGTCGATCGCCCCGAATCGGCGGCGAAGTCCGGAAACAAGGATGGCTGGCGTGTCTTGGCGTGGCGAAGCGTTCACGGTGGCAATATAGGTTCTTCGCTTCGCCATGCTCATGCGCCGGTCCGCCGTGGGGTCCGGAGGGGGTGGAAAAAATCTCAATCTTGACTAAACTTCTTGTCTTACAGGCGATTAACCACGGCGCTCACGTTTGAAGGGGACGTGCTCGCAGGAGGTCTCGATGAGTTTGCAGCACAGCTCTGCAACGGCCATGGTTCCTGCGGTGTCCCCCCGACGGTCCCTGCGGCGGTCTATCTCGAGGCGTTGGGTTCTCGTCCTGGTCCTGGCCCTCAGCCTGGTTCTGGTCTCGCCCTCCCTGGCCTCCGAGGGGGTTCCCGATGCACGCCCGCTATTGACAGGAGTTGCGGTTGATGCGCTGGGCCGGGGTGTTCCCGGGGTCGATATCGTGCTGTCCCCGCAGGAGGGCGGCGTGGGCGCCGCGCAACACACCGTGCGCAGCGACGAGAACGGACGCTTCATTGTCGGTGGCTTGATCCCCGGGGCGTATCGGGTCGTGGCCATCAAGGGTGGCTACTCCATTCTGGTGGGCAAGATCGACACGCTGTTGCGGGATTCGTTGGAACTCGTTCTCCGGCCTTCCGGACAGGCGGGTCCTCCGGGGTCACAACCGGTGGACGCGTCCTGGATCCTCCGCCTCGCGGCGCGTGATCGTCTTGAATCGGTCCGCCACGCCGTGGCGACTGCGGGTGAGTCAGAGGCCCGTCGGCAGATCTTCGATGGTCCGGTCATGATCGAGTACCAGACGACCCAGAGCCAGGGTGATGGTCTGGACTACGGCGGTCTCAGCGCGACGATTGCCGGCGAACTGCCGGTTGCGGGAGTTGGTCAGTTTGGCGTGTCGTACCAACATCGGACGGAAACGGCCGCGGAGATGCTCAAGGACAGCCGTGACGTGCTGGGTCTTCGCTGGGTTCCGGATCGCCACCTTTCTTCTCTTGTTCCGGCCACCCAGTTCGATCTCCTGCGCCAGTCTCGCCTCGCGGAGCATCTGGCCGGTGATACCCTTTCCCGGTACGAATCCGAGGGTGCCAGGTTCCAGACCACCTGGGCCCTTCTCTCTCCTGGCCGCGCCATCGAGGCGCGAATCGATGGCGCGCTTCTCAGCGGTCGCCAGGCCGATCCGGGGAGTTCCAGCCAGGAGTGGCAGGGCCACGATGCCCATCGTCTGGCACTGTCCCTCGGCATGAGTCGCGCCTGGGGCGAGCATCACGAATTGATCTCATCACTTCGCCTGCGCGATGCCGGGGGAGTGCTCGTTGACGCGCCGGCGGGTGGTGAGCTCGTCCTTTCTCTCCTTACGGGGGCGGATGGTGACGCGGCTCTCGGGGTGAGCTCAGGGCCGACAGTGGACTTGGCCGTAACGGATCGATGGACGCCGCGCTCCGGACTGGGCCTGCATGCGAGTTGGCGCGCCGAGCGCACACGGGATTTCGATTCCCGCTTCACTTTCGCCGGCGGACTTGGGGGCCGGTGGGACGGGGCGTACGGTTTTTCCCTGGAGGCCGACGGTGGCGTGTCCATGGCCGGGGACCGAACCCAGAACTCCTGGCGTTTGGCGTTGGGTCGCGGCGGCGAGAGCTGGCACTGCTCCCTGGGTCGAGAGAGCGAGCGGGGCCTGGTGCCCTGGACGGAGCGGCTCTCGATGGTCGGCTCCTCGAATCCCCTGCTGGTCAGTGATCGGGAGGGGCGCATTGATCGTTGGGTCGTGTCCGCGGGATGGGTGCCTGGAGGCATTTGGCCAGAGATCCTGCTGCAGGGTGAGGTCTATGAGATGCAAGGGCGCCTCGCGACGCGCCTCCCTGGAGATCTTCCCCTCGTGCCTGTGGTCCAAGCGGGTAAGGGCGCAGGGCACCGGGTTGCGGTCATTGTCAGAGGTCGTGGCACCGGCACATGGATCAGCCTCGCCTGGACCGAAGTCCAGGACCGGGGCGAAGAGGCGGTGCTTCTCGATGGGGCTCAAGCCTGGCGCCGTCGAGAGCTGGGTCTGAGGCAGCGCCTGGGTCAGGACTCCTGGTATGGGCTGGCCTGGCACGTGCTGCTGAACTACGAGGATGGCGATCTCTCCACCGGCGATCGTGAGTTCCGCGAAGGCACGCGAATGGCCTTGCTCGCCCAACGCCGGGTGTCCGGCGGTCTCGCGGTCCTGTTCTGAGAGCCGGATGATGAGAGCTCTCAAGATCATTCATTTGTTGCTGCTGGTGGGCATCGTCGCGGTCCTGGCGATCTCGGCGAGCCGTTCCTGGCGGGAGATCAAGCCCTGGACTGGGTTGGAGCTTGTCGCGGATGGCAACGTGGCTCGCGTCGCGCGTGTTGTTCCCGGCTCCCCCGCCCAGAACGCGGGGCTGGAGCCGGGAGATCTCGTCCTCGAAATCGGCGGGGCTCCGCTGAGGTCTCAGCTTGTCGCGGACAGTCTGCTGGCTGGTCTCGAGCCTGGGCGTCCGGTGGGTCTGCGTATTCTGCGCTTTGGGCAGTCCGGCTCGGTTCGCCTGCCCGCAGCGGCTGTCGTCGAATGGCACTGGGATCGGGTCGTGGCGTCAATCGTCGGCCTTCTTTTCTGCTTGGGCGGGATTGCTGTCCTTCTTCGACCACGGGGTGGTTCCGCGGACAGCGTTTATGCGGCCTGGTGTCTCGCGGGCGCGCTCGTACTCGGTGTGAGCTGGTCCGCGCGCGCGGAGCTGCTCGATTGGTTGCTCTATTGGGCGGACCGCTCGGCGAGGCTCTTTTTCCCGGCTCTCTGGATCCACTTCATCCTCGTGCTCCGCGGTGTCGGTCACAAGCAGCGCCGCTGGCTGCCCGCGGTGTACGCCGTACCGGTGGCGCTCCTGGCGGTGGAAATTCACCTGATCGGGCTGAACGGCGCGTTGAGGGCAGGGGATCCCCTCGGGTTGGTGAATCTGCTCCAGTCGCGCGTCGAGCTGGCGTGGTTCTCCGGCGGACTGCTCGCAGGGCTTGGGTTGCTCGTTCCGGCGCTCATGCATGGCGGGCGGATCGCGGAACGGGCACAAGCCCGCTGGATGTTCGTCGGTGTGGCCCTGGGAATTCTGCCCTTTGTGGCGATCTCGGGCCTTCCGCAGCTCCTCTCGGGCGGCGAGCCGAGCTGGAGCTGGGTCGCGCTCCCCTTCCTGCTCCTCGTGCCGCTGACCTTCACCGGTGCCGTGCTGGAGTATCGACTGATGGACTTGGCGCTCTTCGGGCGCCGCGTGCTCCAGAGTGGGGCGATGCTGGCCATGACGGCCGTCCTCTTCCTCGGGTTGCTCAGCTTGGCGCGCTGGATCGTGCCGCTCTTCATGAGTCCCGCCGGGCGCGTGCCGGAGTTGATCGCGGGTGTTGTCACGGCGGCCCTGATTCCCGCGGTCCGCGCAGGAGTTCGAGACCTGGTCGGCCGGGTCTACTACCGCAGGCGTTACAACTTCCGGCGAGCGCTGGAGCGCGTGGCGCGCGAGCTCAACGCGGAGCAGGACCTTCCTCGTCTGGCCGAGGTGCTGCAGCAGCGCATCGGTGAGGCGCTCGACGCCAGTCCGGTTCGCCTCCTGTTGATGGAGACCGGCATCGTACGGCCGATCGATCCTTTGACCCGGCGTCCGGTCGCAGCTCGTGTCGAAGGGACGCTCCGCGCGCGTCTCGAGGCGGGTGAGGTCGTGGCCTTGGCCGACGTGACGGATGCCCCCTCCCTCCTTCCCACGCTCCACATGAGCGGGGTCCAGGTGCTCGTGCCCTTGCGGGTCGAGCAGCAGATGATCGCCCTGCTGGCCGTGGGTTCTCGCGGCCGGGGTGGGCTGCTCGATTCGGACGATCTCGATCTTCTCCACAGCGTGGCCAACCATGCCGCGGCCGCGGTCGCCGGGGCGTTGCACCTCAGCCGCCTCAAGAAGCAGGTCACACTCGTTCAGCGCCTCCAGCTCAGAACGGAAGCCCTGATCGAGGGAAGCCCCATCGGGATTGCCCTCGTCGACCGGGAGGGACTCGTACGCCACTGGAACTCGGCACTCTCCGCACTGCTCCAGATCGACGCGGAAGATGCACTCGATCGCTCCTACATCGACCTGTTCCCGCCAGCGCTCGCCGAGCAGCTTCGCTCGGCGCTCTACACGATCGCGAGGCCTCAACGCCTCTTCCGCTTGCGCATCGAGGCCCAGCCCGAGGTGGTGAAGCTGGTCAACCTGACGATGAGTCCGCTCGGGGGACTGGACGGAGTGGACGGCCTCCTCGTGACGCTCGACGATGTGACCGATCAGGCCATGATGGAGGAGCGGCTGATTCAGCAGGATCGCCTTGCCTCGGTCGGGATGTTGGCGGCCGGTGTGGCTCACGAGGTGAACACACCGCTGACGGGGATCTCTTCCTACGCGCAGATCTTGATCGAAGAGACGCCTGAGGGTGATCCGCGGCGGGAACTGCTCGAGAAGCTCGTCAAGCAGAGCCATCGGGCCTCACAGATCGCGCGGGGGTTGCTGAGCATCAGCCGGGAGGGTGGCGACAGCAGTGAGATGACCGTCGGCCCGGTGGATCTCCATGAGCTTGCCGAGGAAACGGTCGGACTCCTGGGAGCGCAGATTCGTCAGGCTGGGGTCCACGTGATCTGCGAAGGAAGCGGAACCCCCGTCCTCGCGCTGGGGGATCGCTCGCGGCTGCAACAGGTCGTGATGAACCTCTTGCTCAACGCGACCGATGCGGTCCTTCCTCCCGGAAAGATCGTGCTGAGAACCTGGTTCGAGAGAGACGGCATGGCCCGGCTCGAAGTGCAGGATGACGGTGCCGGCATTCCCGAGGAGATTCGAAACCGGATCTTCGACCCGTTCTTTACGACCAAGGAGGTGGGCTCGGGAACCGGGCTTGGATTGTCCATCAGTTACGCGATCGTCCGGGAGCACGCGGGGACCTTGGTTGCGGACAGCGAGCCCGGCAAGGGCACTCGCATGCGAGTTCTCCTTCCGCTCGCTCCAGCAGACAAGAGTGCGACCCTCCAAGTCGGGTAATGGGGGTGGGCGCATGGCATTCGAGCGTGTAGCCTCGTTTGTTCTCACAGGGAAGGAAAGACCGTGAAATCCGCCCAGCCCGAAACGATTCTCGTCGTCGACGACGAGGAGGTCATTCGCGACGTCCTGGGAACTCTGCTCGAGCGTAGAGGCCACTTCGAGGTGCACCTCGCGCGAGACGGGCAAGAGGCAGCGAAGATCCTGGCGAGCACACCGGTGGATCTCGTCCTGTTGGACCTGATGCTGCCTGGAGAAGACGGCCTTGAGATTCTCGCGCGCATCAAGTCGGATGATCCGATGCGCGAGGTCATCATGATGACCGCCCACGGGTCCGTGGAGACCGCAGTCGAGGCGATGAAGGGTGGCGCGTTTCACTATCTGACCAAGCCCTTTCAGAATGAAGAGGTCATCCTCCTGGCAGAAAAAGCCCTCACTCAGCGTCGCCTCACCCTGGAAAACATCGGGCTGCGCCGCGCTCTCGCCGACCAGCACCGCTGGAATCGATTCGTTGGGCGTTCCCCGGCGATGCGAGCGCTCTACCGGACCATTGAGCAGGTGGCTCCCGCGCGCACCACGGTATTGATCAGCGGCGAGAGCGGGACGGGCAAGGAACTCGCGGCGGAGGCCATTCACAGGGGCGGTGAATTCCCCGAGGCTCCCTTCCTCGTGGTCAACAGCTCGAACATCCCGTCGGAACTCCTGGAGTCCCAGCTCTTCGGGCACGCCAAGGGTGCCTTCACCGGCGCGAGTTCCGATCGGAAGGGCCTCTTTGAGGCCGCAGCGGGAGGCACCCTCTTTTTTGATGAGATCTCGACCATCCCGATCGCGGTGCAGGCAAAGCTGCTGCGGGTACTCCAAGAAAAGGAATTCCTCCCGCTGGGCTCGGTCAAGGCGGTGAAGGTGGATGTCAGGATCATCGCAGCCTCCAACGACGACCTGTCGGAGCTTGTCAACAGGGGCGAGTTTCGGGAGGATCTCTACTACCGGCTCAACGTGCTTCGCATCGTCCTGCCGGCCCTGCGGGATCGCAAGGAGGATATCCCGCTTCTTGTTGAGCATTTCCTTGCCCAACTGGGAGACGAGCACGGCCGGCCCGGCTTGCGCCTCACTCCAGAGGCGATGAACATGTTGGTTCGCGCGGCCTGGCCGGGTAACGTCCGGGAGCTTCGCAATACCATCGAGCGAATGGTGCTCCTCAGTGCGGAGGAGGAGCTAGGCGTAGACTTGGTCCCCGAGGAATTGAGTCGCGTACGAAGGACCGACAGGCGGCAGCCGCTACCTGCGGGCCTGAGTTTCGCGGCCGCGGTGGAGAGCTACGAGCGATCGCTGATTCGCTGGGCCCTCGAAGAATGCGGTGGCGTCCAGCGCCGCGCCGCAGAGTTGCTCGAGGTCAAGCCCACCACGCTGAGCGAGCGGATGAAACGCCTCGGTTTTCGCTGATCCGTCACACCCGACGGCCGCTCTTGGTGAGTCCCTCTGCTGATCATTGTCCGCAAAGCCTTGTCCACCGGGCTGCGGGACTCGGGCAAATCGTGTAAATTCTTGCGTCGGAGGCAGGAGGCCTGCGCGCAGGGCGCTCTTTGCGAGTAGAATCCCGCTTTCGTGGTGATCCGTTTCAAGGTCGGCGAGTTGGTGCGGGAACGCTGCTTTTCATGTGGTGGCACGGGCCTCTTCGCTGTTTGTTTGGGCTTGCCTGGCAGGCGTGACTCAGGGCTTCACGGGGAGGGTCGCGTGGGAAGAGTGTTGCTGAAGTTGTTGCAACACTTGAAGATCAGGGAAGGAGCGGTCGGTTTTTTTGCCGTCCGGATTGAAGGGTGAGGTTCCTGGGCAAGGTCCCGGGGGAGGTCGATTGAAATGACGCATAGGTGCAATGCCCTGCTCTGCTTCGTTATGGCTCTTGCCGTCGTGGGTTCTTTCGTGCCCACCGCTCTGGCGGTATCCGGCAGCCTCGAAGTCACGGTCTACGGAGTTCAGAAGAGTGGCGAAAAGGAACTTCTCGTGGGTGCACGAGTGGTTCTTACCCACGTGGACAAGCAGTATCCGGATACGGCGCTGATCACGAATATGAGCGGTCAGGTTGTCTTCCCAACGCTCCCGCCTGGCCCTGGCTATCTCATCGATGTGTCGATGCCGGGCTACGGAAAGGTCCGGATTGACGCGGTGATTACGGGCGGGCAGGTGCTCCGCAAGCCTGTGGCGCTCACGGAGCAGATCACGGAAATCGTCAAAGTCATCGGTTCTGGAGACGTTGTCGAGCTCGAGGGCGCCGAAGCGGTCACCACGATCTCTGACGAGTTCTTGCAGGATCTGCCGGTCCTCGGCCGCGAGTATCAGAACGTCCTGTCCATGGCACCCGGCGTGCAGGATGACGACGGTGACGGAAACCCGAACGTCCACGGAGCCCGTGAGCGCGACTTCCAGATGGCGGTCGATGGCGTAAGCAACGTGGATCCGCTGACCGGTGAATTCCAGTCCTACATCAACCCGGACGCGATTGAGGAGATCGAGATCATCGACTCCGGCGCGGACGCCTCCTACGGTGGTGCGGTTGGTGGTTTTGGCCGAATCATCACCAAGAGTGGCGGCAACGAGTTCGAGGGGAGTTTCAACCTCTTCTTCCGTGATTCTGCATTCGACAACGATCGCGGTGGGGGTGGAGATCCGCTGGACTACGGTCTCTTTCAACCGTCCTTCCTCTTCTCTGGGCCGATCATCAGAGATCACGTGTGGTTCTTCATCAGCCATGAATACGTCGACGCCCAGGCTCCGATCGACCTGATCGGTGGTGGCAACTTCGTTCAATCCCAGGAGGCCTTCCGTCACTCGGACAAGTTCACCTGGCAGGTGACGCCGAAGAACAAGCTTCAGATTCAGTTCAATGCGGACCCGCTCAAGGTCTCGCCGGCTGCGGTCAATTCGCTTATTCCACCGGCCTCGGGAGTGTTCTACGAGCAGGGTGGCCCGACCTATACCGGAAAGTGGACCGCCCCCCTCACGCCGAACTTCTTCTGGGAGGCGACCATCGCTTTCTCCGATATCGAATACAAGTGGTGGCCCTACGATACGACGACCAAGAACACCTGCTTGAAGCCGCGCGAGGGTTTTGACGAGGAGGAACTGGCTTTCCTGATGTGCGACGACGTCGTCAACGGTGGTGCGCGTACCGGTGTCTACTTCAACGATCACGATGACGTGCGGCAGCGCTGGACCTATCGCATCGATGGGGAACAGTTCCTTTCCGACTTCATGGGAGGTGACCATCGCCTGCGCTTTGGTGGTTCGATGGAGCGGGTCAACTTCCAGCGCAAGAATTTCTTCCGGGACCGGTTGTTCTTCAGTCGGAATCGCAACTCCGAAGGTGGTCTCGATCTGAACAACCCGAACAACACCGGCCCGGTCGGCTCGATGACCCGGCAGATCTACAACCCGGTCGACTCCCGGACCAAGGCACGCGGAAACTACTACGCGATGTGGATCACGGATTCCTTCACGCCGCTCTCCAATCTGAACGTCAAGGTTGGCGTTCGTCTCAGTCGTGAAGAGCTCTCCTCCAATGGTTACAAGCAATTCGATCCCGAAGCGGAACGAGCGGCTTGGAGTGCCTTCCTCGACGAGTGTGTTACCAGTGGAAGGCCCCCCTCGCAGTGCATGCGGGCGATGGATGGGCAACAACTCTTCACGGTCCATCCCGCAGATGTTCCGCCTCCGCCGAATCCCGACGGGACGGGCGGGGGTTGCCGCGACCCGGAAGCGTCTATCGTCAACCAGTGGCAGTGTGGAATGCTCGAACTCGTGAACGATCCTGGTCGTCCGCGTGATGTCTTTCCGCGAATCAGCGAGAGCTTCGATATCATCAACACGGACATCGAGCCGCGAATCTCCGTCTCCTGGGACCCCTTTGACGACGGTAAGACAAAGGTTGCGGCATTCTTCGGTCGCGTCCATGGAACCACCCCTCTTGCGCCGATCACTGATGAGGCGGCGGCTTCGTCGACCAATGCGGTCCAGAACGTCAACGGATCGGGTCAGCTCTTGAGTTCGTCTTCAAGCTCCAATCAGGTCCTCTCCGCGTACACTGTCAGAGTCTTGGACAGAAATTTGAAGCGGCAGTACTCGGATGAATGGGGGGTCAGTATCGAGCGTGAGGTGGCACCGGAAACCTCGATGCGACTCCGCTACATCGACAGGAAGTACAACGGGCAGCTCCAGGACGTGGACATGAACCACGCGCCCGTCTTCTATGACCAGGCGATCCAGGAATACGAAGGCGATCGTCCCTGTGAACAGATCGGTGAGTATGCCGACTGCACAGGTTGGCGGGTCTTCGTGCCGAGCCCGCTGGATCCGACCCAGGGCACCTTCATTGATATTCCGGATGGTGTGCCGGATTTGCAGGTGGTCTCCCCCTTCTTCAACAACGTCTACGTGATCTCGAACCTCAATGACTCGAAGTACAACGCGATCATTCTCGAACTGACTCGTCGCTACTATCAGAACTGGGAGCTACAGACCTCCTATACCTACTCAAGGGCTCTTGGAGACGCAGAGGACTACGCCCAGGGACTCGGCGACGATCGGACGAATGAGCAGGACGAGTACGGCTACCTCAGCTATGACGTCCGTCATTTCTTCCGGCTCAACGGCCGCGTGTTCATCCCGGCCTGGGGCGGTTTCCGCATCGGAGGATCGATCAACTGGCGCTCAGGAACTCCGTACTCGATCATCGAGCGAAGCATCGTCGTGGACTACCCGACGCGCCTCGACCGCGGTGCCTCGGGCGAGATCTACGATAACATCCCTGGATCGACCGATTTCACCTTCCAGCTGCAGTCCCCCCGCCTGCGCTACCCGACCGGTCGACGCAACGACCAGCGCAACGAGGGGCTCTGGAATGTCGACGTGAATCTCCAGAAGGAGTTTCACATCAAGGACACGCGCGTGACGGCACAGTTCGACACATTCAACCTGCTCAACGACACGACGATGCAGATCTTCGCGGTGAACCGCGTTGAGGTCGGGGAGCTGGGTGGCGGCAAGGTCTACCGCTTCTTCCCTGTCGCGATCCGGCGTCAGGGCCGCCAGTTCCAGCTCTCGTTGAAGGTGAACTTCTAGCTCGTTGGACCCATGACGACCACAGCGACCCCCGCGTGATCTGCGCGGGGGTCTTTCTTTTGAGTCTGCCCAAGACGATCGTCCCAAT